>CADAUN010000015.1 GCA_902791085.1 uncultured Erysipelotrichaceae bacterium
TGCTTAGGAAATTTCGCCGGACTTCCTTCAATTACTTTGCCTCTCGCCTTCGAAGACCATCTTCCCTTAGGCGTCAACTTTATGGCGCGGGCTTATGAGGAAACTGCGCTTTTCCAGTTGGCTGCTGCTTTTGAAAGAGCCAGTGGCCTAGCGGAGTTAAGCGTGCGGAATCTTAAGGAGGGCAATTTATGAACTTTGAAGCTGTCATTGGACTTGAAATTCACGTTCAGCAAAAGACAAAATCCAAAATGTTTTCGTCTGCGCCAAATGGGTTTTCACGGGAACCAAATACGCAAGTGATGCCCTTAGATATGGCTTTCCCGGGCACGATGCCTGTGGTGAATAAGCAAGCGGTGATCAATGCCATTCGTGTCGCAAACGCATTGCATATGACCATTGACCATACTTTATATTTTGATCGCAAAAACTATTTCTATTCCGATCTTCCTAAGGGATTCCAAATCACGCAACAAGCCCGTCCCATTGGTAAAAATGGTTATGTCGACGTGGAAGTGCCAGGTGGTAAAAAACGAATTGGCATCGAACGGATTCACATGGAGGAAGATACTTGCAAACAAGAACACTTCATGGACTATACATTGCTCGATTACAACCGAGCTGGCGTTCCTCTTTGCGAAATCGTTTCTTTACCTGAAATTTCTAACGGCACTGAGGCACGCGAATATGCCGAGGCCATTCGCAATATCGTGGTATATACCGGAACATCGGATGGCAAGATGGAAGAAGGATCGCTCCGTTGTGATACCAACGTCTCTATCCGTCCTTATGGGCAAAAAGAATTCGGCACCAAAGTCGAAATCAAAAACATCAACTCGTTTAAAAATATCGAATTGGCGATTGATTATGAAATTGCCCGCCAGTCGAAGTTGTTACTATCAGGAGAAAAGGTCCGTCAGGAGACCAGACGCTGGGATGAAAGCGCTGGTCGCACCGTTTTAATGCGGGTGAAGACCGATGCGGTCGATTACAAATATTTTTGCGAGCCTAACATTCCTCCAATTCATCTTTCTGATGACTTCGTGCAAAACGCGATTGACACTTGTCCGGAACTTTATGACACGAAGAAAGAACGTTATCTCAAGATGGGATTATCTCGTTCTGATGCCGAGATTATTTTGTCTGATCCGAAGATGGCTGCCTATTTTGAAGCAGGCATTCCTTTTGTGTCTGCCGCCAAAGACCTTGCCAACTATTTGATCGTAGAGGTCAATACCTATTTGAATAAAGCTGGCATTGCCATTTCGGACTTTGCATTAAATCCAAAAACGCTAGGCGAAATCATCCAAGGCCAAGAAAAGGATGGTTTGTCTCATAAGCAATGCGTTGATATTTTAAATTATGTTTTGGAACATCAAGTGAGTCCCAAAGAAGCGAAAGATGCCTTACACATCGTGGCTCAGGTTTCAGATAGCAACGTTATTTTGAAATTTGTGACGGACGTCTTGAATCAAAATCCAAAATCGATTTCCGACTATAAAGCTGGCAACCAACGGGTTCTTGGCTTCTTGGTTGGCCAAGTGATGAAAGCAAGTCATGGCAAAGTGAATCCTGCCGAAGTCTCTAAGACGTTATTGGAGGAAATCGCCAAGCGATGAAAGAGAAAGAGTTACATGAATTGCGGCAATACCTTGCTTCTTTGAAGGACGTGACATTGCCTTCTTATGCGGAACTCCCTTCCATTCCTTTATATATGGAACAAGTTGTCGCCTATGTGAACAAGACATTAGAGCCGCTTTCCATGGAAGACCGACAATTGTTGACTTCTTTTATGGTCAATAATTATGTCAAAGCCAAGATCATCGCTGAACCAGACAAAAAGAAATACAACGTTAATCATTTGGGATATCTCTTAGCCATTTCGTCATTAAAGAGTGTTCTCTCAATGAGCGATATCGCCTTATTGATTGGAATGGATGATGATGTCAGCTCGGATAAATCCGTTCTTTATAAGTTCTTTAAGAACATGACGGAAGACGTTTATCACGATTTAGGCAGCCGCACCTATCGACGAATCGAAAGTTTCTACGAAACTTACCAAAAGAACCAAGAAAAAGACGCAGAAAAGGCGGATCGTTATTTCCGTGACTCTTTTGGCTTAATTGCCATGAGAATGGCCATTCAGTCTGCTGTTTATCAGCAAATGGCACACGTTTTATTGCAATATTTGGCAAAAGATATGATTGGAGCTGCCTTTGATGAAAAGGCATTCCAACCTGGAACGCATGAACTTCGTCACGAGATGCGTCAAGCGAAACATGCCGCTGAACGGGTTGCTCAGATTCACGAAGACGCCGAAAACGAAAAGAAAGCTATTGAGGCAGAAAAACAAAAAGAGGCGGCGAAGAAGAAAGTGGCCGCATCAAAGTCGAAAAAGAAAGAAGGAAAATCAAAATGAAAAACATTTTAGTGACCGGTGGCCTTGGCTTTATTGGAAGCGAGACTGTGATTGCTTTGCTAGAAAAAGGCTATCAACCGATTGTTGTGGATGACCTTTATAATGCCAAGTTGGCGGTTTTGGACCGAATTGAAACCATCACCCACGTTCGTCCGAAGTTTTATCAAATTGATGTGACGGACGAGGCAAAGACCGAAAAAATCTTCCAAGAGAATTCCATTGACGCAGTGATTCATTTTGCTGGTTACAAAGCTGTCGGCGAATCGGTTTATAAACCCATAGAATATTACCGAAATAACCTCCAAAGTGCTTTGGTAATCGTCGATTTAATGCGGAAATATGGCGTAAAGAATCTGATTTTCTCTTCCAGCGCGACTGTTTATGGCGTGCCTGAGCGTGTTCCGTTGGTGGAAACGGACCCAGTGTCCGATGCCACGAATCCTTATGGCGAAACCAAAGTCATGATTGAACGAATTCTAAAAGATATTCATCGTGCAGATCCTTCCTTCAATATTGCTTTGCTTCGTTACTTTAATCCTATCGGCGCTCATCCGTCCGGCTTATTAGGAGAAGATCCTAACGGCATTCCAAACAACTTATTGCCTTATGTTTCGCAAGTGGCCATTGGCAAATTGAAATGCTTAAAAGTATTTGGCGATGATTATCCAACAGTCGACGGGACCGGTGTTCGCGACTTCATCCATGTGGTTGATTTAGCGGAAGGCCATGTCTTCACATTAAAGAAATTGGAAGAAAATCCTGGCTTAGTCATTTATAACTTAGGAACAGGGAAGGGGACGTCGGTCCTAGAACTCGTTCACGCCTTTGAAAAAGCGAACAACGTCAAGATTCCTTATGTCATCGCGCCACGTCGCGAAGGCGATGTTGCAGTCAATTACGCGAATTGTGATAAAGCCTATCGTGAACTCGGTTGGAAAGCGCGTTTCACCATCGAAGATGCATGTCGCGATGCTTACCATTTCCAAAAGATGAATCCAAACGGCATTCAATAATCATTGATTGAGGCAAAACGGGCGCTGGTTTAAGGACTGGCGCTTTTTCTTATGCCTTGTAAGACTTATTTTTCACGGTAAAGAGGTTTGATCTTTCTGCCGGCGTTTGAAGTCTTGCTTTTGGCGAGTTCAAAAGGGATTTTCCCTTCTTTTACGCATTGTTTTAGGAAGACGTTGATGGCTGCGCTCATGGTGATGCCAATGTCATCAAATAAGTCTTGCGCATCCTCTTTTAAATTCTTATCTACTCTTACGGTAATGATTTCTTTGTCCATATCTGTACCTCAGAAATATAGTAATATTAATGACAATGTAATACAAATACATAAAATATATATACAATGTATTGTAAAATTAAATAGCAAAAAATTATTTTCATTTTTCAGTAAATTTTCATGAAAGCGAATTTTTAGAAAATCTAGCGTTAAAAAGCAAGAATAAGGAAAGTCTTGTCTTTTTCTGCACGAAGAAGCCTTTAGCAAAGTAAAAGTGGGGTTTTGCTCTTCTTGCTTATGAAATCGAGACTGAAAAACGATAAATCGGTGAGATTTATCCCTTCTTAGCCATTCATGACGATTTGCCATGATATACAAAGAAAGATTGTCTATAATGTTTCACGTAAATAAGGAAGGAATTAATATAAACCTATGATCAAACTTGTCTTGTTACGTCATGGCCAATCCGAATGGAATTTGAAAAACCTTTTCACCGGATGGACCGATGTTGAGCTCAGCGAAAACGGCGTGAAAGAAGCCCATGAAGCGGGCAAATTATTAAAGAAGGATGGCTATCATTTCGACGTTGCCTTCTCTTCCGTTTTGAAACGCGCGAACCATACCATGGATTTCGCTTTAGAAGAAATGGGTCAATCGGATTGCCCGAAATTCTATTCTTGGCGTCTCAACGAACGTCACTATGGCGCTCTTCAAGGATTAAACAAAGCTGAATCTGCTAAGAAATGGGGCGAAGAGCAAGTTCATATTTGGCGCCGCAGTGCTGACGTTCCGCCGCTCCCTTTAACCCGTGAAGATCCGCGCTGGCCAGGTAATCAAGAAAAATATCAAGAACTCATTCGGAAAGGCGAAATGACCATCGATGATTGCCCTTTAACCGAATGCTTGATTGACACTGCAAAACGAGTCAAACCTTATTTTGATGAGAAGATTGCTCCTGAAATTAAGGCCGGCAAAACGGTTTTGATTGCCGCTCATGGCAACTCGCTTCGTTCCATTGTGATGATGCTTGAGAATTTAACCCCAGAACAAATCATCAGCGTGGAAATCCCGACAGGCAAACCTCTCGTTTATGAATTAGACGAGAAGACGCTTAAAGTCTTAAACAAATATTATTTATAAAAATAAGATAAGGAATAAGGGCAACCGCGGTTGCCCTTATTTTGTTGTCAGAAGATTTTTCATCAAAGAATAGATCAATAAGATTTCCGGATTTCGTTTGAGGGTTGTTTTTAATCCTTTGACTTGATGATGGTGACGAATTTGATGGCTTAAATAGGATAGATAAGATTCTTTTTCTAACCGTCGCAAGGGACGATTGATTCCTTTTTGAAATTTTACGCTGTCAGCCGGTGACAGTTTGACTTCGTGCGATATCTTTAATGCTTCCGAGAAAAAATCTACCAGTTCATACTCGCGGTCCAAAGGCATAGAAAGCCATTCGCCGATTCGTCCTGCAGTAAGCAAGAAATAATCTTTGGAGGAAGAAGGAGTGGTGTTCGCATCGGTAAATTCTTTTTTCAAGGCATCGAAGCTAAGAGGGTTATCACGAATGGCATCTAAGAAAAAATCTTCTGCCATTTTCTCGTAAGGGCCCCAGGAAGAGAACGTATAATCAAAACCGATTGCATCATGGAATGTTTTTTTGACGTCTAAATATCCAAAGCGAATGTTGCGTTGCAATACTTCCGGCGTGAAGTCCATTATGGATCCTAATTCGTGACGGGAATAGATGGTGGTTACGCCAGGCAAGGAGCATAGTTCTACATGCTGTGGTGTTGGGGGAAAGGATTTTAAGCGAATGGCAACGATTTCTTCCGCTCCTTCACGTAAGGCAAAATCAATTGGTAAGTTATTGGTGAATCCTCCGTCGACAAAGCGATTTTTACCAATTTTCATAATGGGAAAAATTGGCCAACAGGCGCTCGAAGCGTGAAGATAAGGGAGAATCTCATCTTCGGATAAATCCTTTTGAACTAAAATGTCTTTTTCTTTCATTCCGGGATAAGAAGTGGTGACAATGCCTAACGGAATAGAACTTGTTTTGACCTTATTCGTATTTACGGCGTTCTTAACGACTTCCATTAAGGGATTAATATCTGCCCCGGAATTCTGAAAATAAGAACGAGCGAAACGGAATAGCCCCTCGGCACCATAATCTTTTAAGGTGTCGGCGTTGATGTTCATTCCCTTGTCAATGACTTGCCCGACCGTAATGGTATTCCATAGATGAGAAGCTTCTTCATACGCGTCAGAAACGATCATTGCCCCGTTTAACGCGCCGATGGATGTGCCAAAGACGGCATCAAAAGTGATGCCCTTCTCTCTAAAATACTGCCAGCAACCAAATTCATACGCTCCTAAAGATCCACCGCCGCAGAGGACAAGCGCTCGTTTCTTTGCCATAAGAAATTAAAAAGCAGTGACCCAAAGGCCATGGAGGTTGCAATAAGCGAAGACGGCACCGTGCGGAACATCAGGCCAGGAAGCTTCTGCTTTTTCGCCGGGCTTCAAATAAACGATATCCAAGCGGCCTTCCGTTTGCAAAGCCATCCATTCGATGAAATGTTTTTGTTCCATCGGATGAGGAACCGCACCGCATGCCGCAATGAGTTTACCTTCTTTATGTTCTAAAACGGGGGTATGTTTTTCTTGCCCTAAGTCAGCTGTTTTAGGCTCTAGTTTGATCATCTGACTTCCACAGCAAATCATCCTTCCGCAGGAAGACGAAAGACGGGTTACCACATTCCCACAATTGGGGCACCGGTAAAACTCGATCAACTCCATGATTTATTTCCTCCAAAACAAGCATAGTTTAACATGTTTTGGCGATTTGCCCAAGATTAATAAGGGTGATCAAATTGGATGGAGAAGTGGTATTTGGAATCAATTTTTTGAAATTCTTTGATGACGGCATCGGCGATTTCCTCGCGCTTGTTTTCATCCATATAAGGAAGTAAGACATCAAAAGAAATCGTCGAAAAATCAGGGCCTTTTTGGATTTGAAAATCGTGGATGGATGCTTTGTCGTCGATGGACTGAACGATGGCTAATGCACGGGCTTTGTAGGTGTCATAGATGGGGTTCCCAACCTCTACCGGATCGACATGAATCGAAACTTGAACGCGAAAATCATGACGGATTTCTCGCTCGATAGAATCGATGAGCTCATGAGCTGCGACCAGGCTCAATGATTGATTCACTTCAACGTCAAAGGTGACAAATTGATTGCTGGCACCGTAAGAATGAATAATGAAATCATGCACACCAAGCACTTGTTGGTGGGAGAGCACTTTCTTTTGAATTTCTTGAGATAAGGCTTCATTATTGGGTTCGCCAATTAAAGGATCAGAAGCTTCTTTAATCATCGCGATTCCTTCATAAATAATAAATAAGGATACGGCCAAGCCAATCCAGGCATCTAAGAAATTCCAATGCAAGGGACTGATGGCGAAAATGGCGCTTACCAAAACTAAAGCAGTGGTCAATACATCCATCAAAGCATCGACGCCTTGTGCTTTTAAGGCCAAGGATTGGATGCATTTCGCTAAGGCTAGATAGACATAACCTTGCAAAATCTTAATCAAAATAGAAATGCCTAAGAAAGTCAAAGTCAAAACATCATAATCAACCAATGTGCCTTCGACAATCTTAGTGATGGACTCCCTTAAGAATTCCACTCCGACAAATAAGACCAAAATCGAAACAATCAAAGCCGCAATATATTCAATACGTTGATGGCCGAATGGGTGTTCTTGATCGGGTCTTTTGGAAGAAAGACGGAAACTAAATAAGGTAACTAAACAAGAAGCCATGTCTGAAACGTTATTCATGGCATCAGCCAATAAGGCAATTGAGAAAACTTGCCAATCGCTCTTTGCAGCCAATAAAAAGGCGGCCGTCAATTTCATTGCTACCAGCAAGAAATTGCTACTTAAGCCAAACCATGCGGCTAAGACGCCATGAGCGATCCGTACTTTTTCGTCATGGACGTTACGATAATTTCGAATGAATAAACGACGAAGCAAGGTAACCATAATGTGAAGATATCGTATAGTCTATTTCATTTTTTAGTTAGTGCAAACTAATGTTATCTAGTATACAAAACTAGATTATCTTGACTTTGAAACGAATAATGATATTATGAAACCATGGAACCAAGAAAAACTGCCTTACCTCGCTACACCATATCACAAGAACGAGCCAATTCGTTTTCTCACTTTTTCGGTTATGTTTTGGTCCTTTTAGGCGCCCCATCATTGTTACAAAAAGCAGCGGCATCGGGAAACTGGATTTCGCTTCTTTCCGCAATCGTCTTTTTAGTCGCAGCGGGGGTGCTTTATTTAGGAAGCGCCATCTATCACATATTGCCGCCTTCCGATGAAAAACGGGTTTGGCGCGTATTGGATCACAATAATGTATTCCTTCTGATTATGGGGACTTATACTCCCTATTGTTTGGTTGGATTGCATTCTTTTCCCGCTTGGGGCTATGCCATTTTTGGAATCGTAATGTTTCTTGGCGTTTCTGGCATTGTTCTTAACTCCATCGACTTAACGAAATTTAAAGTCTTTTGCTATATTGACTATCTCTTAATGGGATGGACCATCATCATCTCCTTTTATCCTTTAACAGAGGCGATTGGTTTTTGGAACGGCACCTTCTTGCTCTTGTTAGGCGGACTTGCTTATAGTTTTGGGGCAATCCTATATGGACTAGGAGCAAAAAAGAGCCAATGGTTGCATTTTGTCTTTCATCTTTTCTGCCTCTTAGGTACTGCATTGATGTATTTCTCCTTGCTTCTCTATGTCTTTTAAGAGAGGAAATCGGCTATAATCTTTTCGGATTAGGAACCGATTTATGAGCCGCAAGAAAGATAATTCCGTTTTGTTAGAAAATCGTCGGGCATATCACGATTATTTTTTGAGCGATTTTATGACCGCAGGCTTGGTTTTAACCGGCACGGAGATTAAATCGTTACGCGCTCATAATGCCACCATCAGCGATGCTTATGTTCTCATTCGAAATGGCGAAGTATATGTTGTGAATATGCATATTGCGCCCTATCGCGAGGGGAATATTTTCAATGTCGACCATTTACGGGATCGCAAGCTCTTATTAACCAAACAGGAAATCGGTCGATTGCAGAAAAAGATCACTGCCACCGGTTGCACTTGTGTGCCAATAAAATTATTTTTAAGCCACGGCTATGCCAAATTGGAGATTGCGGTTGCCAAAGGAAAGAAATTACACGATAAACGTGAAGCTTTGAAAGAAAAAGATTTGAATCGCGAAGTTCAAAAAGGCAATCGCGTGCGCGATTATGAGGAATAAGTATGACGATAGAAGAGATTCAAATTCAATTGGACGGTGCCAGATCGTTTCGACATTATGACAACGAGAATTGGGAGCGCTTCTTTTTGCAACAAAAGAAAGAATTTACTTATCCTTATGTTGTCGTCACTGGAAGCAATGGAAAAGAAGACGTGGCATATTATCTTTCTTCGATAGAAAAAGAAGCGGGATATGTTGTGGGTTATTTTGGGGTTTCGCGTGTTTTGCCTTCAAAAAACGACATCCAAGTCAATGGAAAATCAATTCCGGATGGCGACTTTATTCGTATTTATAGCCAATATGAGCAAGATTTTCGCCGCTCCTCTTTATCCGATTTTGAAATTTTGCTTTGGATTTCCTTGGTCTTTTTTGAGGAGCAAAACGTTTCTTTAGCCATCTTAGTCGCAGGAATGGGTGGCCAAAATGATGCGACTAACCTGCCACGTCATAACCCATTGTTAGTGATTATCACCTCCGTTTCTTTGGAACATACAGCCGTTTTGGGTACGACTTTATCGGAAATCGCAACTGAAAAAGCGGGTTTATTAAAGGAACGAGGCCAATGTTTAATTGGTCATCTTCCTGACGCCGCGTCAGAAGCAGTGCGGCTAGAAGCCCAAAAGAAACGAGCCAGTGTCTTTACGGTGGATTCTTGCCATTATTTTACCTATCAGGATCCTTATTTCCGTTTTGATTATGTACCCTATACAAAATTAGAAATTCTTTCCCCGGCACGTTATTTGTTGGACGATGCCGCGTTAGCGATTGAAGCGACGAAAATTTTACGTCTTCGTTTTCCTGTTTCCGAAGAAGCGTTACGTAGGGGTTTATTCGTAAAACCGCTCCCTTGTCGCATGGAACGCCATCGCCAGGTGATTTTTGATGGCGCTCATAATCCTGAAGCCATGGATTTGTTGTTAAAAAGCGTGATGCCTCTTACCAGTGGCAAACCTTTGCACGTTCTTTTCGCTTCCATGCGTGACAAAAACATCGCTAGCGAGCTTTCACGAATTGGAACGGATGCCAAAGATATCACGTTAACCACTTTTTCGCATCCTTATGCAAAAGGAGAAATGGATTATTTCTTATATGTCGCGGACTACCCTTATGTCGAAGATGCCAAAATGGCGTTACAAAATTTAATTCATTTATATCCTGACGATTGGATTTTAGTTACCGGATCATTTGTTTTTGCCAATGCGCTTCGCCTTCAAGAAAAGATATGAATCGTCGTTTCACGGAGATTGAAAAAGTATCTTATTCGGCGTTGCTAACCGCAATTGCTGTCGTGCTTGGGTCGGTGAGTAAATTCATTGTGATCCCACATTTTGGTTCTTTTTTGTCTTTTTCTTTTACGCCGTCTATCGTTTTATTCGCCTCTTTGGCTTTAGGTCCTGTTTATGGAGCGATTGTTGGAGCTCTTGCTGATTTTTTGCCCGCCATGTTAGTGCCGACGGGGGCATATAACTTTTTGCTGACCATCACTTATGCTTTGCTTGGTTTCTTGCCATGGTTTTTAGAACGTTTGACCCGTCGTTTTCGGTCAGCTTTTTCGAAGCCGTGGATTGTTTTGTGTTTTTTGCTTCTTGAATATGCCGCGGTCATTTATTTCTTTTATGGCACTTCTTTGTTAGATCAACGTTTTGATGCTTCTTGGCTTAAAGCCTTAGTGTTGGCCATCAATGGGGCGCTCGATGTTGGGTTATTGGTGGTTTTATCCGTCTGGAATCATCATCTTCAAAAGCAGGGAAAGGCGGATACTAATATTCCTTCTTTATATGAAATGGCCTTTCTTGCCTTGATTTTGGATTTTGCTTTGCTGGTATTGATGAAGGCGATGGATTATGACCTCTATTTCATTCTTTTTGCCTCGAACAAACGATACAGTTATTGGCTCTTTGTTGCTATGCTCTTAATGACCTCCCCAATTCAAGTGGCAATGATGGCCATTCTTTGCCCTTGGTGGCTTACCTTATTGATGCGTTTGCATCCTGAAAAATCCGTCTAATAAATCGTTTCACGCATTGAAAGAGACGGCTATTTTGAGTATATTCTTAAGTTGCCGATGCCAATCAGGAGGAATGCTTTTTATGGCGTTAGTCGAGATTCAGAGAAGTGATGGTTCGTTAGTTCAATGTGATACGGAAAAGCACACATTATCTTATTATCGATATCATGTGCGTTTCACGCCGCTCGAATGGAAAATCGTTAAAATGTTGTATGATGCGAGACCCAATGTGGTTTCCCGTGACGATTTGATTCAAATGATTTGGGAAAGCGAAGGCGGCGAAGGACGTTATCAAGAATTGAAAGCGAGCGACCGCCCTTATCCGACTCGCACCATTGACGTCCATATTTCTTCGATTCGTCGTAAACTTGCTTACATCAAAGGCGCTCGTATCGATTCCGTGTATGGGGTTGGATATCGCTTGTTGATGTTAAAACGATTCTAAGCAAAGAAAGTAGCAAAAATGGATGCCCGAACAATGATATGTACCCAATAAACTGGACAAGTTAATTGGATTGTATCATAAGGCCGACATGGATGCTTCCCTGAATTTTGAAGGGGGGCATCCATTTTGTTTTACCCTTGATCCTTTCGCTGTTGTAATAATTGATGTATTCGTCTATTGCTCTATGCAAATCGCCAAACGTTTTAAACTCCGATTCATGGCCGTAGAGCATTTCGTTTTTGAGGGTTCCGAAGAACGATTCCATTATGCAATTGTCAATGCGATTCCCTTTTCCGGACATTGATTGGACAATTCCTTTTTCCCTCAATCTGCTCTGATAGGTTTGATGCTGATATTGCCAGCCCATATCGCTGTGCATTATTAATCCTTCTAGATTCGGGTATTTGCTAAATGCCCGATCCAGCATTCTGTTGGTTTGCTCCAAATTGGGCGACAACGACAAATCCCACGCCACAATGTCGCCCATCCCCATATCGAGAATCGGGGATAGATAAGCTTTGCCAAACGGGCAATTGAACTGCGAAACGTCGGTCGTCCATTTTTTGTTCGGCCCGTCGCTTATGAAATCTCTGTTGATGATGTTTTCCGCGATTCGGCCGACCTCGCCGACATACGAATGATATTTCTGCCTCTTTCTTTTGCCGGACAGGCCCATTTCATTCATCAGTCTTTGGATCTTTTTGTGGTTGGCGACGATGCCGTCGTTTCTCAAGGAAGCATGGACTCTGCGAACGCCGTATCTCTCTTTGTTTTTGTAGAAGACGTCTTTGATGTGTTCCTTCAATTCCCCGTCTTTGTCTTCTCTGCCGAATCTTTGCAATTCGAAATAATAGGTCGATTTGGGCAGGCCCGATATCGTCAGAAGGACGGTTATGCTGCATTTGGATTCCTTTTGGACGGCCTTGATGACTTTCGCTTGCTCGCCTTGGCCGGCTAGGCCGTCTTTTCTAATTCCAAGGCTCTCAATTTTTTAGGTACAGATTCTCCGCCTCTAAATATTTGCTTCTCTCTCTGAGCAGCTTGAGCTCTTCTCGCTCGGTCGGGGTCAGTTTGGCTTTCTTTTTGGGCATGGTCGCGATCGAGGCCCCTCCTTTTGGGGGCCTTCCCTTCTTTAGACATTCTAAGCCATCCATGCCTTTTTCTCGATATTTCCTCACCCATTGGTAAAGCTGGCCGGAGCCTATGTGGGCGTTTTTGGCGACGTTTGTTATGGAATCGCCCGATATAACCTTTGCGACCAGATCGAATCTTTGCTCCGCCGTCCATCGTTTGTTGGAAGAATTGTGCCTCAGCCCGTCGACGCCCAGGTCATCGAAAGCTTTCGCCCATGAACGAACGTGTTTTAGGAAACCTTTCCTAGAAATACCCGACGGCACAAAATCTCGTTTCCCTTCTTTGTACTTGCGAACGCAGTCAAGTTTGAATTTCCAATCGTATTTCATGAAAAATACCCCTTTCCTGTTTTTGTCCAGGATTAGGGGTACATCTCACTTCAAGGAAGACGCCCTAAAAAAGTAATTTCCTTATTCGGCCGAGAAAGCAATCGAAATCAAAATGACGTTATAGCCATCAGCTGCGAAGCGCATTTTATCGAACTCTTGGCCAGCAATGGAAGAAACATCAAATGACTCGGTGCTATTCGCCTTGGTCAAAGGATTCGTCCACGCCTTCTCTAAAAGAACGTTGTCACCGAGGCACAGCCTCCAGGAATTAGCGTAGGTGTAATCCCATGCGCCATTAGCGACGATCTTCATCGTTTTAGCATCCGAGGGAATGGTGAAAGATTGTCGTAACGCGAAGCCGTGATTCCAATAATCGGTTGCGCAACCCGTTAAAGAGAGCGATCCGTCTGCGCCGTTGCTCACCGCGGAATAGCCAAAGGCGACACATTCTTTGGCTTCGCCGTCGATACTAACAGTCGGATAAGACGCGTTGAAATCGATGCTCTTCACGTAATAATCACAACCACCGCTGCCATCCACGCCGAATTGCTTCAATACCTTAACGGCAGAAGAGAAGGTATTCTTCACTTCCACATATTCTCCGGCCACGGCTTGGAAGGAGGATTCTACCGCTCCAAGGTTCGTGATAAAACGATAATAGGCAGTGCCGGTATATCCGTTACTCCGAATGCGCATCGTCACGGTGTTCGTCATGCTTGGGAAAGCATATCCGTCACTTCCGTTAACATCAATCATGCGCCACCATCCGTCTGCACTGTTCACCCCGATGTGAAGTTCATTCCGCGCTGCGTTTTCCAAGGTAAAGGTGCCAGAACTCGGCGCAACCGGAGTTTGAATGTCTTGCCCAGGATTAAAGATGTTGGTATATCCCGCTTGTAAGGTGATCGCGCGAATCGAAATCGATTCCAACGTCAATGTTCTCGCATTCAGCTGAAACGCAAGTGAGTTGAGCGTTTGGTTGTCTTTCAAGTCCAAAACGTATTCGCCACCCTCACCGTCGATATCAAAGCTTCCTTCGGCAATCGCTACGCCGCTCGACGAGGAAGCGCGATAGGCAAGGCCAGTTGCGTCCGCCTCGGTCTTTGCTTTGATCACAATCGCGTCCGCATTCGCAGGTACTTCAATGCCCGCGAAACTAAGCTTTGCCCATCCATCGCTTTGAAGAACCAAATTGCCGGCGCCATCCTTCGTAATGGTTTGGTTTGCTGCGCTTTCGTCATCGAAAAGAAGCTTCATCTCAAGGTCATCCTGACCTTGGAATATCTTGGTGGTATAAGGAGAAATCTCGAAGTCCATGCTGGCCGAAGCGGCGAGGTAATGATCCGTTTCTGCTTGGACGATTTCTACCGTATAAGAGCCAGGTTCTTTGGGGGCGGAGGCAAGTTTTGTTGTTCCTTGGTAGAAATTGACGCTGAATCCTTCACCGACTTCGGGGAGTGCTACGGGTTGCCCGTCATAAACCTTGCTTGGTGAATAATCGTCTGGGAAAGAAGGCTTGGAAGGCGTTGCCTTGCCGATTTGGAAAGAAAGACTCGCTTCGCCCGCTCGATAGTTTTTCGTGGCTTCTTGGGTAAGAACGACACGATAACTTCCTACTTCATTGGGCGCGTCGTCCAGTAAGGCCTCGCCTTGATAGAAACGGCAAGTTACTTCACCTGGAGAATTGGTGGTGTAATTCTGTTCCGTAGGGACGGTTACGGCATTCCCGCTATAGGTCGTATCAAGAGAGTACCCTTCAGCAAACGCCAAACCAGATTCTGCTTGAGAAATCACGAAATCCAAATGACCTGTAACGGCAAGATAATGTTCCGTGGCTGAAATATCGACTCGGACCGTATAAGATCCAGCGTCCGTTGGTGCCGTTTCCAGCGTAACGTTGCCTTCTAAGAAGGTTACCACCGCTGAACCGTCAGAATCCGTCACCCAATCCTCTGGCGTCGGCGCAAGAACCGGCTTCCCGTCGTAAACCTTAGCGGGTTGATAAGTTGATGCAAAAGAGAAAGTGGCTTGCTTCGGAGCGGGTGGTTCGTTACTGGATGTTGAAACGCTGCTGGTTGTTCTGCCACTGCTCATTGTTGTTCCTTCTGACGAGGAGGACCGGGCGTCGAGGGATGAGTTCGGATTTCCCGTTTCGCAAGAAGACAGGAAAATCGCGGCCAAGCAAAGAACTTGGCACTTCGTCAAAACACGATGGGTCTTTTTCATAGATATACTATCCTTTTACTATTATAGTAAGCGCTTACAACG
>CADAUN010000016.1 GCA_902791085.1 uncultured Erysipelotrichaceae bacterium
TCAAGCCGCAATTCATTGCGGGGTAGAGCAGTGGTAGCTTGCCAGGCCCATAACCTGGAGGTCGGTGGTTCAAATCCGCCCCCCGCGACCACACGGCAAAAGCGCCTTGGGAAACCAAGGCTTTTTTCGTCAAATGCCGAAAGAATGCGGTTTTACGACTTAACGAGAATATGTATAAAAACCTCAATTACACATAAATATTGTCACTCCCTAATAAACTTAGAAAAACTTAAAATATTTGTAATTTTTCCAAGAAATGCAATAATGTTATCGAGGTATATAATATGCTGTTAAAACGTGAAAATTGTTTATCAAGAATAAGGCCATTTTATAATGCTGATGTTATTAAAATACTTACAGGTTCAAGAAGAGCCGGAAAATCCAAAGTCATTGAATTAATCATTCAAGAACTAAAAGAATCGGGAATAAAAGATAAAGACATCATCTATATCAATTTTGAAGATTTGAAATACGATGAGATTGACGATTATAAAAAGTTGAATACCTATGTATTAAAACATAAAGGTAATGGCAAACAATATTTATTTTTTGATGAAATTCAACACGTTGCTTCTTTTGAAAAAGCCATCAATTCATTTCGAGTTTCTTTTGACTGCTCTATTTTTATCACAGGATCTAATTCGAAAATGCTATCTTCTGAAATCTCTACATTGTTAACTGGCAGAATCATTGAGTTTAATATTTATCCATTCACATTTTTTGAATCGAATGAATATTTAAAACTGAATCGTCTTCAGGAAATAGATTTTAATAATTATCTTCGTTTAGGCGGTTATCCGTTGCGTTTAGAAATAGGTAATGAAAAAGCTGAAAGAGATTATTTGAACGAGCTATTTGAGAACATATGTAAGAAAGATATCTTTGCCAGAGATTCTGAAATCGAAAAGAACAAATTTATTAAAATTGCGAAATATGTCTTGCTAAATGCAGGATGCGATTTTAACCCTGAAAAAATATACAATTATTTAAAAACTGAAAATAGTGGTAAAGAGTATTGCTCCTTGAGCTCTATATACAATTACTTAGAAAAAATGGAAATGAGCTTTCTTATTAAACCAATCTATCGATATAACATTGCCGGTAAAACTCTTCTTAAATCTAACCCAAAATACTATGCCATCGATAATGGTATGAGATATATATGTTCCAATGGAAATAATTATGATCGAGGTAAATTTTTAGAGAATGTAGTTTTGCTAGAACTTTTATCAAGAGATTATGAAGTTTTTGTGGGTAAAACATATAAAGGAGAAGTGGATTTCATCGCTTCTAAAAATGGCAAGAAATGCTTTATACAGGTTGCACTGACAATGGAGCAGCAAGAGACAATTGAAAGAGAATTCAAAGCCTTCAGCCCAATTAAAGACGGATCGCCTAAATATGTTTTATCATTGGATAAAGTTGACATGTCTCGTGATGGCATTACGCATTTCAATGTCATAGACTTTTTGCTTGGCAAAGTTGATTTATATATCAGTTAGAATATAAGATGTATCACTTGCGGTGAATACAACCCAGCTTTTAGGGCAAAAAAGTATCACTTTAGTAATCTGCTTTCACACGGCAAAAGCGCCTTGGGAAACCAAGGCTTTTTTCATCGAATGCCGAAAGAATGCGGTTTTATTTGTCTCTACGAATGACTTACCCTAAAATAGACTAGCGCGTTAGATGCATATGCTATGCTTTCTTCCGCGAAGAAACTTATCCCGAAAAACCATGATTGTCACAGTAGTAGCCGATGTCTTCGGCCAAGCCAATAACGGAACCACAATTGCTGCGATGCATCTCATCGATGCCTTGCAAAATGCCGGTCATTCCGTTCGCGTCGTTTGCGCCGATCAAGATAAAAAAGGAAAAGATGGGTATTACATCGTTGGAACTTATTGGGTCGGTCCTTTCCAAAGCATCGTCGACAAAAACGGCGTGTCTTTAGCCAAACCGAACATAACGACGTTAAATGAAGCTTTGTCCGGATCGGATGAAGTGCATATCATGATGCCCTTTGCCGTTGGGAAAGCCGCGGCCAAAATGTGCCAAGAGAAACACATCCCTGTTTCTGCCGGTTTTCACGTGCAAGCAGAGAACGTCACGGCTCATTTCTTCAATTTGATGTCTTCTTCATGGGTGAATCACATGGTATATCGTTCCTTTTGGAAACAGTTTTACCGTTATGTGGATGTCATCCATTATCCGACGCAATTCATTCGGAATACCTTTGAAAATGCGATTCATCAGAAAACCAATGGTGTTGTGATTTCTAACGGCGTTTCTTCCCGTTTTCACAAAAAAGAAGTTGTACGTCCTAAAGAATGGCAAGATAAATTCGTGATTCTTTGTACGGGGCGTTTTTCCAAAGAGAAAAAACAAACCCTATTGATTCGTGCGGTGGCCATGTCGAAATATCGCGATCAGATTCAAATTGTTTTTGCTGGTTCCGGCCCCCGTTTAGCGGAAATGCAGAAGTGCGCGAAAAAGTGTCATGTGAGTCCGGAATATCGTTTCTTCCGTCGCGATGAATTGGTGGATATGATCAATTGCGCTGATCTTTATGTCCACACTTCGCAAATCGAGATTGAAGCCATTTCCTGTCTTGAGGCCCTTTCTTGCGGCGTTGTCCCGGTGATTAACAATTCCCCCAAATCTGCCACGCGCGATTTTGCTTTGCATTCTGAGAATTTATTCCGGCTAAATGATGTCAAAGATTTGTCTCACAAAATCGATTATTGGATTGAACATCCTACCGAAAAAGCGAAAGTCTCCGAAGAATATCAGCATTATTGCGGTCAATTTGACTTTGATCGTTGTATGCAACGCATGGTCACGTTGATTGAGGACACGGCAAAAATCCAGAGGAAATGATTTATTCCTTATGAAAATTAAGAAAACCATTTACTACGACGATCCCTTAAACGACGATTTTGGTGAAGGCTCTTTTCATTACAAACCATTGCCAAAAAAATATCGTTTTTATCGTTGGGGACCGATTTATTGGGTGTTCCAAGAGATGATATATTACGTCTTTGCCATCCCGATTTTGTGGCTTGTTGGCAAGATTTTTTGGCGTTATCGCGTGGTGGGGAAGCGGAAATTAAAACGCGCTCACTTAGGAACGAAGGGCTATTTTCTTTATGGGAACCACACCACGAAAGCTGACGCCATCTTTGCCCCCGTTAGCATTTGCAATCCCCGTCATGCTTTCTTGATTTGTTCTGACAACGCGATGTCACACCGAATTTTGTTGCCCTTAATCCGACTTCTTGGCGCGATTCCTTTGCCTTCTTATCCTGAGCAACGCGAAGCTTTTGTCGATTGCATCAAACGACGTTACAAACGAGGTAATGCCATTATTATCTTCCCGGAAGCTCATATTTGGCCTTATTGCACAAGAATCCGTCCTTTCCCCGATCAAAGCTTTACCTATCCAGCCCAATTAAATGCCGCGGTCTTTGCTATGTGCACCACTTATGAAGAACACAAAATCTTAAAATTTTTAAAACCGCGCCCGGTGGTTCACGTTTCGGATCCCATTTATCCCGATATGAGCAAAGCTTTAGGCGAACGAACCCATCTCTTACGTGAGGCGGTTTATCACTATATGGAAGAAATCTCTTCTTCTCTCGATAATGTGGAGTATTGGCGTTATTTGCCTCGTCAAAAAGAGGAAGAAAACGATAAGGACGACATCAAAAAATAAAAGATGTCGTTTTTTGTTGATTGTTGCATTTTGTTTGAACTGAATTCGAAAAAAATTTTATAATCTAAACAACAAAGGGAGATATCTATGGAATTTAAAGGATCCAAAACAGAAGCAAATTTACTAGCTGCTTTCGCTGGTGAGAGCCAAGCTCACACCAAGTACCTCTTCTATGCCTCAAAAGCCCGTAAAGAAGGCTATGAGCAAATTGCCGCCATTTTTGAAGAAACCGCGCGTAACGAAAAAGAACACGCCAAACTCTGGTTCAAATATCTGCATGGTGGCGATATGCCTGCAACTGATGCGAACTTAGCCGATGCCGCTGCTGGTGAAAATTACGAATTCACCGAAATGTATAAGACTTTTGCCGAAGTGGCTGAAGCGGAAGGCTTTAAAGAAATCGCCTACAAATTCAAAGCCGTTGGCGAAATCGAACATCATCACGAAGAACGTTATAAGAAGTTGTTGAACAACGTGAAAACCGGCGTTGTTTTCATCGGGAACGACCTCTCGGTTTGGAAATGCCGCAATTGCGGTCATATTGTGATTGGCAAATACGCTCCCACCGTTTGCCCTGTCTGCGGACATCCACAATCCTTCTTCGAACTTTCGGTTCAAAATTATTAATCGAATGATGGTTAGGCCTCGGAAACGAGGCCTTTTTGCTAGAAACGAAGGGCAAAGAATCATTTCTCTCCCTCTTATCCTTGGCGATTTTCTTAAATTCCCTTGCATTAAGGTAGACTTTTAAGGATAATATCACTTGCGGCTTGGACCATTGGTGTAGCGGTCCAACATGTCTCCCTGTCACGGAGAAGATCACGAGTTCGAATCTCGTATGGTCCGCCAAACCGCGATGGCCCGGTAGCTCAGCTGGTAGAGCACTAGACTGAAAATCTAGGTGTTGCCGGTTCAACCCCGGCCTGGGCCACCATCAAAAAGAAATTCTTCCTTCGGGATTTTGAATTTCTTGTCCACGCTGCGAACGGCATGAGGATAGGCGCCAATAGGTCGCCTTTTCTTTTTTAAAAATAACAAACTATTTGCTTTTGTTTTTCGCCGTTTATGCGATAATGCTTGCGCATGAAAGAAGAAACGAAATTGACAGAAAAAGATCTTGCGGATGCCTATCCCTTTTTAAACCGGAAAGTGCACGAAGAGCACGCGAAAAATTATGCGCCGATTGTATCCAATTTGCGGAATGCCATCGTGAGGGAACGTTATCCTTTGTCTACGCGCGACATGGCAAGACTAGATTTGCTTCTCGTGGAAGCGTATCAAAACGATGAAACCTTAGCAAAAGCGCGTCCCGCTTTCGAAGAAGCCTATGCCCTCGTACAAAATGAAGCATCCTTAAGTCCAAAAGAAGCGATGGAGTTATGGGGCGCATTGGCAATGGATGCGAATTTATTGGAAGACTGGAATCGCGCTTATGAAGCAAGTGACGAAGCTTCCTATTTTGCTCATCGCGCTGGAGAAGAAGCGAAGGCCATCGCTTGGAAAAAAGACCAAATCGCTTTGGCGTGGCGATTCGAGGAAACGGAAAGAGAGAAGAAGATGCCTTCTTACGAAGAATTGGTGTTGTTATTTGGAAAAGCGAACGGTACCGCTTTATTTGCTTCGGAAAAGCAAGTTCCTGCCGTGATGCATGACCCAGTTGAAACCAATCCGTTTTACGTCAAAGTCATCGATTCCGTCAACGAACGTATCCGTGCCTATTTTGTGGCTTATCCACAAGATTTCACCGAAGATAAATTTAATGCTTTAAAGCAACAATATTTACGAGAAGAAGGGCTGCTTTGGCTTCCTCCAAGAAAGGCTTAATATGCCGGCGCTTCAAACTCATTATTGGTTTGCGGATTCGTTATTTCCGCTCGATGTGCCTTATCGCCAAGCTGCATTGGTGGGTGCGCAAGGCCCCGATCCTTTCTTTTTGGCCGGGGTATTGCCTTTTTCTTTTCGTGGCATTCGCGTTTGGAAAGTTGGGCAGGCACTGCATCGCAAAGAGATTGCCACTTATTATGCCGCGTTTTGGTCAGAAGCAAAGAAAAGCGAGAATCCTGCTTTAGCTTTGGCTTTTTTCAAAGGATTGCTTGCCCATTACGCGTTAGACCGTGCTTGTCACCCCTATGTTTATTCATGGACTGGTTTTTCTTCGCGATATGGGGGAAAACGCGTTCCCCATCATTCGGCCAATCATGCCAAATTAGAAATGGCGATCGACGAAATCGTCGCTGAAGAAAACGGTCATTTTTCTTTTGTCCCTGAATATGCTTTGGCGTTGCCTAACGATCAGCTCCAAGAGTTGAGCCGCCTTTTTGATCTTGCTAATCAACAGGTTCCTCTTGGAAAAATGACCGCGGATTCTTATGCTTGAGGCATTCGTTGCTACCGAAGAGTGGAACGGTTTTTAAATTCGCCACATGGGTTTAAACGTGGATTATTCCGTTTGTTTGGGAAAAATTTCATTCTTTATGCGATGAGTTATCCCTCTTCTTTGCAAAAAACCTATGGAGAAGTGGATTGGCTCAATCGTCAGCATCGCCCTTGGTTAGATCCATCAAGTGGCGAAGAACGTTATGAATCGTGGGATGATTTAGAAAGAGAAGCGTTCCAAGATTACCAAGAAATCTCGCGTGCATTAGAGAATGAAAAAGATGTTTTCACCTCGTTAGAGAACTGGTGCGAAGGCAAAAACCATAATGGCTTCCGTCAAGGGCAAAATATGGTCCATTACCAGCCTCTCTTCTCGTAGAGAAGATTTCACAAAACTCGTTTGCTCCGTTAAAATGAATAAGTATGAAGATTTTTCGACGCGGATTTTGGCCCAAAATTGTCATTTATCTCTCCGTCATTTTGGAATTCGCTTTACTTTGTTACGTGGTTTGGGCCCTTGTCTCCAATACTTGGAATACGCCTTCGGCCATCGTTTCTGTCATCATTCTTTGGGCGTTGTCTTTCCTTTTTGCCATCCAAATCATTGAAAGCGATGCCGAAGAATCTTATAAGATTGCTTGGTTATTTCTTGTCGGTTTGGTACCGGTGCTTGGGCCATTGCTTTATTTGCTTTTTGCCCATAAGCATCGGACGAAAAAACAACGCAACCATTTTCGCCGTTATTTCGCCATTTTAAAAGAAGCCAAGCAAGATCCAGCCATCAACGAAGCGGTGAAAGCATATGACCCCTCTGCCTTTTGCACAGCTCGATATTTAGAACAAGCGACGAATGGAGTTCTTTTTGACCATTCTGAAGTGACATATTTCCCTTTTGGCGATGACATGTTTCCAAAAATGCTAGAGGATTTAAGACGAGCTCGTCACTATATTTTTATCGAATATTTCATCATCACTCCTGGGAAGATGTGGAATAGCATCCTTGAAATTTTGAAACAAAAAGCGGCGGAAGGAGTGGACGTTCGTGTGGTTTGGGACGATGTTGGTAACATTTCTTCAACTCCGGTCCGTTATGACACCGAATTGCAAAAATACGGCATTCACGCCAGAGTTTATGGCAAAATTAAGCCGCTTTTGGATGTTCGTTATAATCAACGCGACCATCGCAAAATCATGGTGATTGATGGCCATACGGCTTATACCGGCGGCGTCAATTTGGCGGACGAATACATCAATATCATTGATCGTTTCGGCGTTTGGAAGGACAACGCCATACGTGTCTATGGCGATGCAGCCTTTGGCTATACCTTATTGTTTTTAGCTCATTGGCATACTGATTTTGATCCCCATGAGTCGTTGTCTTATGAAGAATATCACGCAGAACGTTACCGGGATGAAGTTGGGATTCGCCCTGACACCTCTTGTTATGTTTTGCCTTATGGCGACGTTCCTTATGGCGATCATCCGGCGGGAGAAGGGACTTATCTTTCTATTTTGGGGCACGCGTATGATTACGTTTATATGACGACGCCTTATTTAATTCCGACCGACAAATTGATGACGGCAATGATGAATAGCGCCTTGTCTGGGATTGATGTTCGTTTGATTACGCCAGCCATTCCGGATAAAAAGCTGATTTTCGAAATCACCCGTTCCAATTATGGAAAATTATTGAAAGCCGGCGTAAAGATCTATGAATTCCGCGATGGTTTTGTTCATGCGAAGACTTTTATTTCTGACGATCGTTTAGCTACGATAGGAACGATTAACCTCGACTATCGTTCACTATATCTTCACTTAGAGAACGGCACCTTGTTAATCGGAGACGAAATCAGCAAGACAATGAAAGCGGATTTCTTGTCTACCGAAGCCCGTTCGGTTCCGATTACGTTAGAGACTTGGAAGAAATGGAGGAGAAAGAAATGGTTCTTATGGGGTTTACTACGCCTCATTGCGCCATTTTGTTAAAAAACGATGAATCTTTTTGCCACTTTATATTGCCGAACGGTCCAATTTATCACCAATAAAATCGTGATGCCTTTTGTCTATTTCCCTGAGCCAAAGAAAATAAGTGGGGCGGGCAGCTTAGATACGATTCCGTCGTGGCTCAAGGAGGAGCATTATTTTTGTCCTTTCGTATTGACGGGGCGCCACTTTGAACATTCGGAAGCTGGAGTCCGTTTCTTCACCAAGTTAACTGGGCTTTATCCGAATGCGGTTACCTTTGATGAGATTCCACCCAATCCGACCTTTGATTCTATCTATGCTGCCTATTATTCCGCCAAAAAAACCAATTGCGATGTGATTGTGGCGATTGGAGGTGGATCGGTAATTGACGCAGCCAAAGCGGTGGGTGCTTTATTGGCCAA
The DNA here is from genome assembly GCA_902791085.1 of uncultured Erysipelotrichaceae bacterium. Taxonomy (GTDB): domain Bacteria; phylum Bacillota_I; class Bacilli_A; order RFN20; family CAG-826; genus UBA4951. Next base: position 8,479 of record CADAUN010000016.1, read on the forward strand.
TCCGCGACGTCCTTTGTCCAAAATGAAAGGCGTTTTAAAAATTCGGCACCATCTTCCTATGCTTCTTGCGATTCCGACAACGGCAGGAACCGGTTCTGAAGCCACTGTTGCCGCAGTGGTGACCGATAGCAAAACGCACGATAAATTCGCAATTAATGACCCGCATTTAATTCCTAAGATTGCCGTATTGGACGACACTTTGCTTTCTTCTTTGCCTCCTTCCTTAATCGCATCGACCGGAATGGATGCTTTAACGCATGCCGTGGAAGCCTATCTCGGAAATGCCTTAACGAAGAAAACATCTTCTTATGCCTTACAAAGCGTAAGACTGATTCATGATAACCTCTTGGATTTTTATCGCGATCCTTCGAACGCTTCTGCGCGGAAAAACATGCAAGAAGCTTCTTATTTGGCGGGCGTTGCCTTTACTCGTTCTTATGTGGGTTATGTGCATGCGATCGCTCATTCTTTAGGCGGCGCCTATAATGTTCCGCATGGTTTTGCGAACGCGGTGATTTTGCCTTATGTGTTACGCGCTTATGGCAAAAAAGCGGAAAAGAAGTTGGCAAGGTTAAGCGACGTCGCTAAACTTACGGAGTATGGAGAAACGCGAAAAAAGAAAGCAGAGGCCTTTGTTTCTTGGATTGAAAAAGCCAATGAAGCGATGGGCATTCCAAAACAATTCCATCAGGTGATTCAGCCAAAGGACATCCCTCTCTTAGCGCGTCATGCTGCCAAAGAAGCCAATCCGCTTTATCCGGTGCCGAAGGAGTTCTCCGCGCATCAATTAACGTTCATATATAAGGAGTTAGACGATGAATTTAAAAACGGAAACCATTGAAAATGCTACCTTTTATCATGTCGTCAATGATATTGGATTTGAAGCGATCTTAAGCGATTTAGGGGCCGGAATTTATGCGTTGTCTTGGTGCGGAAAACCCTTAACGACAGGTCCAAAAGACCCCGTCTCTTACTTAGAACATCCGGCATATTATGGAAAAACCATAGGAAGAATTGCTGGAAGAATCGGGAAAGGGCAACTTCATTTTGAAGGCAAAACCTATGCCTTAACCACGAACGAAGGAAAAAATACGCTTCATGGCGGGGTAAAAGGGTTCTCTTACAAACGATTTCAGGTAGAAACGGCGGAAGAAAAGGACGGCATGACCATTTGCTTTACCTTGGTTTCTCCTGATGGTGACCAAGGATTTCCGGGGAATGTTCTTGCAAAAGTGACCTATTTCATTCCGAAAGAGGAAGCGAAATTACGGATCACTTACCATGTTGAATCCGATGTTGATACTCCCGTCAGCATGACCTCTCATACCTATTTCAATTTGGGTGGCGAACAGAATATCGAAAATCATTCTTTAACCATTCATGCACCAGAAGTGCTTACCTATGATGCGGAGCTGATCCCTCAGCATTACGTTCCCGTTCCTTCTTATTTGGACTTTCAAACGGCAAAACGGCTTAAGGACATGCTTTATCACCCCGCCTTATGTGTACGGGGGAGTTCAGGAATTGATCATGCCTTCCATCGTTTTGAAACCGTTTCCCGCGAAGAACCTTTCTTACGATTGCAAAACGGCGCATTGGTACTTGAAGTAAGAACCTCATACGACGATGCGGTAGTTTATACGACAAATTATCCTCCTTTTGGGATGGCGATGGTGAATGGAAAGGCCTTAGCATTGCATGGAGGAATTGCCATTGAACCTCAATATGAGGCACTCGATTTCGCTCGTATGACCGTGCATCCAAATCAAGCACAAGAAAATTTCATTGAATATGCCTTTTCGATGGAGAGAAAGGAAAAGAAATGATCGAAGAAACCATTCGTAAATTGCTTGTTTATGCCAAAGCGCATCTCGGATTAGACCCCGAAGATGAAACTTTTTTAGAAAACCAGTTGTTGCATCATTATGGCAAACAAGCTCCCTATGTAGGGGCAATAGACGAGAAAGCCATTGAGGCGTTAACCGTTCCTGATTCACTCATCGATGAAATCGTTTCTTATGATACTGACGTCTTATCTTTAGACACAGAAGAAGCGCTTCGCGATGCAGATTGGGTGCTTGGTTTCTTATCGCCACGCCCTAGCGAAGTGAATCGCCTTTTTTGGGAGAAACAAAAACAAAATGACCGTCTTGCCATGGATTATCTTTATGATTTATCTATCCATAACGGCTATTTTCAGAAAACCAAAGTCGACCAAAACGAAATGTGGATGGCTTCTTTTCCGAATGGAAGCGATCTTTGCATCACCATCAATCTCTCTAAACCAGAAAAGAACAACAAAGACATTGCCAAATTGTTAACCAAAGTGTCTTCCGATTATCCAAAATGCCGTCTTTGCCCGACGAATCTTGGCTATTATGGAGATGCGAAGCACCCGGCGCGTTCTTCTTTGCGTTTTGTGCCGATGACTTTAGCGGGTGAAAAATGGTATTTCCAGTATTCTCCTTATGGCTATTTCACGCAACACGGTATTTGTCTCCAAGCGATTCATACGCCGATGCATATTGAGCGAAAAACATTTGAGCGTCTCTTTGATTTTATTGATCTTTTCCCTTCTTTTTTCATGGGTTCAAATAGTGATTTGCCGATTGTAGGCGGCTCGATTTTAGATCATGAACATTTTCAAGGCGGCTTGCCTTTGTTACCGATTTTCCACGCCAAAGATCGCCGTCTTTGCTATCAAAGCGCGAAAGGTAGCAAAATCTACGAAGTCGATTTCTACGATACGGCGTTAAAACTGGAAGGAAACGACAGGGAAGACCTCGTGATGTGGGGCGAAAAGATTTTGAATGCTTGGTTGCCTTATTCCGATTTATCTTGTGAGATTATTGGAAAAGAAGGGGATGTTCGCCATAACGCGATCACTTCCATCGCTCGTAAGCAGGGCCAAACTTACACCTTGTATCTCTTATTGCGTAACAATCGCACGAATGAACAATATCCAGATGGCATCTTCCATGCCCACCCAGAATATTTCTCCATTAAGAAAGAGGGCATCGGTTTAATCGAAGCCGCAGGTCTATTCATTCTTCCTGCCCGATTAAAGCGACAATTGGCGGAAGCAGAAATCTCCGCCAAAATGGAAGGGGATACCTATTTAGAAGCCTATCCCGATATGAAAGACTTTAGCGCGTTAATTGCTTCCCTTCGACAAGGGAAGAGCGCCCACGATTATGTCAATCAAGTTTGTCGCGGAATTTTAGAAAATGTCGCCGTCTTTAAAGCAACCCCAGAAGGGGAGAAAGGGTTAGATCGCTTCTTACAAACGGTCTTTCGGGAATAAACATGGAATGGGAAACGATATCCTCGCGTTTTGAAACGCGTTATCAGGCGAAACCCGAGCGCTTCTTTTTTGCCAATGGCCGTTTAGAAATCATTGGCAATCACACCGATCACCAAGGAGGGAAATGCCTTGTCGGCGCTTGCTCCCAAGGGATTTATGGAGCGGTGAATCCCAAAGAAGGAAAGATCATTCGTTTTGCTAGCGAAGGATATTCTTCTTTTTCTCTTTCTCTTGACGATTTAGAACAAAAAGAAGAAGACAAAGGAACTTCCCTAGCTTTGGTGAAAGGAGTTTTAGCCGGTCTTAAATCGCGTGGCTACCGGATTGGCGCTTTCGATTCTTACATCCAATCCGACATTTATCGCGGGGCAGGCGTCTCTTCGAGCGCTGCTTTTGAGCTCTATGTCGCCGAAGTCGAAAACGTCCTTTATAACGAAGGAAAGATTGATCCCATCGTAAAAGCTGAAATCGGCCAATATGCCGAGAATGTCTATTTTGGGAAAGCTTCAGGGATGCTTGATCAATGCGGAGCTGCTTTTGGGGGCATCGCCTATTTGGATTTCGCGACAGCGGTTCCTACCGTGGAGTCTTTGCCTCTTCCTTCCTGGCCATTACGTTTGGTTTTGCTTAATCCTGGCGCATCCCATGCTGGATTAAACGATCTCTATTCTTCGATTCCTTCGGACATGAAGGAAGTGGCGCATGCTTATGGAAAAGAACGATTGTCAGAAGTGGAACCACTTGCTTTTTATGAAAAAATTCATACGTTAGATGTTCCTTCCATTGCCAAAACGCGCGCGCTTCATTTCTTTGGCGAACAAGAACGGGTAGAACGGGCAAAACAAGCCATTCTGACCCAAAATCTCGATTGGTTTTTAGAACTCGAAAAAGCCGGGCAATTATCCCAGATGGCCTTATTGCATAACGTTATGATTGGCCAGCAATATGAATTATCCCCATTAGAAGCTGCTGAGCGGATTAGCACGTTCTTAAAACGCGGTTCCGTCCGTGTGATGGGCGGTGGCTTTGCGGGGTCTGTCATTTGTTTTATCCCCGAAGAAGAATATATCGCCTTCGAAAAAGGAGTCAGTCAATTCTATCCGCGATCTTCCTGGATGGAAGTGCATGTCCCTCCTTGCGGTGCTCATGAGGTAAAACGATGAAGAACGTTTGTTTGGTTTCTTTAGGATGTGCGAAAAATCTGGTCGATTCCGAGATGATTTTGGCGATGTTCCCCTTAGAGCGATATCGTTTGGTGAATAAGCCAGCAGAAGCGGATTTAATTATCGTCAACACCTGTGGTTTTATTGGATCGGCAAAGCAAGAAGCCATCGATACCATTTTGGCGATGGCAGAATATCCTGCAAAATTAGTCGCGGTCGGTTGTTTTGTCGAACGAAATTTAGCTGAGCTAAAGAAAGCCATTCCCGAAGTGGATTTGTGGGTTCCTTTGCGGGATTATTCCTCTTTGCATACCCAAATTGGCGCATTGCTTGGTGAAGAAGACCTATTGCCGATTTCCCCCTTGCGTCGCGTCATTGCCACAACGCCTCACACGGCCTATTTAAGAATTTCAGACGGTTGTGACAATTTCTGCTCTTTCTGCGCGATTCCTTATATCCGTGGACGGATGCATTCTAGACCGCTCGAAGAAATTCTTTCCGAAGCGAAAATGCTTCGTTCAGAAGGGGTTAAAGAAATCTCTTTGGTGTCGCAAGATCCCATGCATTATGGAAAAGATTTCCCAAATGGGACACCAAGAATGAGCGATTTGTTACGTGCGCTTGACGAACTTGGATTCTTTTCCATTCGCTTGCTTTATCTTTATCCCGAAGAAATCTTGGATTCTGATTTGGAGCTCATTCGCGATTCTCGTTCGATTCTTCCTTATTTTGATGTTCCCATTCAATCGGCAGCCGACCCGGTATTGAAGGCAATGAACCGTCATGGAAATGTCGAAGGAATGCGTCAATTATTCCGTAAAATCCGTTCTTTAATGCCGAAGGCCGTTCTTCGTACGACCCTTATTTCTGGCTTTCCTGGCGAGACAGATGAGGATCACCAAGCTACCTTAGATTTTTTGAAAGAAATTCGTTTCGATCATTTGGGCGATTTTCCTTATTCTCGTGAAGAAGGAACGGCTGCCTATTCGCGTAAAAATCAAGTTCCTGAAGCTGTCAAAAAAGCCCGTCACGATGAAATTATGGCATTGCAACGGGAGATTTCTTATGCTCAAAACCAATCGCGGATTGGGGATGAAATGAAAGGGATTGTCATCGGCTACGATAAAATCAGAAGCAAATATTTGCTCCGCACCTATTGGAATGCGCCTGATGGAATCGATGGAAATTTGTATTTTGCCTCATCCCATCCTTATCAAGATGGCGACATTGTGAAGGTCAAAATCATCAAAGCCTTTCCGTATGATTTGGAAGGTGAAGTCATCGCGGAATGATTTTTCC
>CADAUN010000017.1 GCA_902791085.1 uncultured Erysipelotrichaceae bacterium
ATTGCTTTCCAAGCTCCATTCACGGAATCGTTGCCTTTGCCGTTTGATTATTTGATAAAACTCTATCAAAACGCCATGCAGGATTATCCTTTATCGGCAAAGACTTTAGAGAAATTCCAAGCGTTAGATACTTTTGTCATCGCCCATTTCCGTCTTGCCTTTGGGAACCGTATCATGAAGCAATTAAGTGCTTTTGTTCCGTGCTATGTCGCGTGTGGCGGCACCGAACTCGATGCGGTCGATTATATGTTTGAATCGAAAATCTTAAAGAAGTTCGAAGTTTTAAATGTCGCCTTCTTACGAGATGAATTAATTGCCTTGGATGCCGAATTAACCAAACTCTTTGGCAAAGGCGAATTCAAACGTTCCAAAGCCAAAATCAAGACGTTATTGAAGACAGGCGCATAAGGATAGGAATATGGCAGAGAAAACTCCTTCCGCGCAACAAAAACTCGTCTCCGCACAGAAAGCCTATGCCAAGAAGATGCACTCCTTGGCCAATGCTTCTAAGCCTTATCAAGCGCTCGTCAGTCAAGTCGCTGACGAAGGAAAAAACTATATTCGTCAAACCGAACGCTTGGAAGACAAGTCTTTTGATTCGCGTTTCGTGGAGGAACTCGAAACCGGATTTGATTCGATTGACCGTATCATTTTAAATCCGCGCACGTTTATTCGCGATGAAGCGGAAGTGGTCAATGCCGGTTTAGCCAAAAAAATCACCGCGGAATCCATTGTTCATTTGGCTTCTCATACCCAATTCGTGCATACGGTGGATGAAAATGGCAACGTCACGCCAGAACGCATTTTAACGATCCACGCAGAGACCGATGTGCAGATTTATGAAAACCGTTTCATCATGACATTGATGAAAAAATGCGCTTTATTCATCGAAAAACGTTATCAATTCATCAAATCGCATGGCGAAACTTTTAATTCGGATTTGTTGCTTATCCATGCCACCTCAAATATTGATGGTGCCCGTTACGAAGTGGATACCAGAGTCAAAGTCTCTGTTCCGTCAGAAGACCAAGGAAAACAAGAAGCAAATGCGAATTTGTTGGTGCGTTTAGCCACTTTACGCGAACGTTGCGCTTATTATTTGCATTCTCCCTTTATGGAACAAATGAAGGGGGCAAAGGACGTTTTTAATCCGCTTCACTTAACGAATTTGTTGTTAAAAAATCCGGATTATCATGCGGCCTATAAACTTTGGACGTTCATTGATAACTATACGAATCTAGGTATCACCTACGACGTGAAAGAAACCGAGCAAGAGTTTGACGACGCTTATTTTGAAGAGATTTATGGCCTTGTTGTTGCCGATATGCTGACTTTGCATAGCCATTCCATCAAAGACCGGAAAATCGATCATCCCGTTACCCGACAAAAAACCATTCGCCCGAAAGTTCTTTTCACTTTGGAAGATGAGACCTTTCATGATGGGCGTTTCTTGTATGATCAATTCCCGGATCACAAGCAAGAGAAACCTGACCCAATGGCTTTAACGCCAGACGAAGCCAAAGCGGAACGCTTGGCACTCGAAGAAAAATACAAGCAAGATATCGCGAAGAAATTGTTGTTAGATGAAGCCATTGCCGCCCAAAAAGCCATCGACATGGAACAAGAGACAAAAGAACGGCAAAGACAACAAGAAGCAGCCGAAGAAGCCGCTAAAAAAGCACGCGATGAAGCGATTCATCAAGAAGTGGAACGTTTGGCCAGAGAAGAATGGAATCGGCGAAAGAAACAAGATTTCGAACGGATTGAAGAAGAAGCGCGTTTGGATTCGATGCGTTATGCCATTCGTCGCCAAGGCAAAGAAGAACGGCAGCAAAACACTGATTTGTCTTTGCTTGACTCCTTTATCCCGGATGAAAAAGCTGGCAGTATGATGGCAGGCGGGCAAGAACCCTTCTCTAATGCGACTCCTTTTTTAAGCGCAACATTAGAAAATCTGCAAAACCAAAAACAACCTACCCCGATGGCGGCAAAAGCCCCCTTGCCAAAAGAGACTCCTTTCCTTGTGAATCCTGTTCCTCTTCCTCCTTCTGCTCCGATTTCGCCATTATTGCCCTCGATCGTTTATGCTGGTGTAGCGCCCGCTTTGACGTCTTGGGTGCAAAAGCAAAATGTGCCAGAAACGGTTACCGTTCCTACGGTTTCTATCCCAGAAAAGGTTCCTCCAACATCTTCAGAAACGAGCAAGACCATAGAGAATCGTCTCAAAGTGAGAATTTTAAAACCAATCGCGGTTACGCCTTTGCCCGTGGTGAAAATCCGTGTCCGGAAAGACAATAAAGAAGCGTCCAAAGAGGGCGTCACTTGGATTCGGGTGCGTCCCCCAAAGAAAGATCGTATTGCTCTTGCTAAGAAGATAAAAGTTACTTCGAAACGGAATAAGAAAGTGCGCCTATCGAATCGGGCACCGAGGAAGCGTCCATGAACGATGCATCAGAAACCACAAAGCAAAAGCCAAAACGAAAAATCCTCTCCGTGATTTTGGATTCGTTTTTAGGATTGCTAGTTGCCCTGATGTTATATGTCGAAGTCTCGTTTGTGATTACTGGCAATCAAGCGAGCAATTATGGTGTTCCTTCCGCCTTCGGTCGTTCTTTTCTTTATGTTGCAACGGATTCTATGGTGGGGGACCGATCTGACTCTTTAAATAAAGGGACTGGCATCATCATCCGTCACGATGAGGCGAAAAACGTCAAAATAGGGGATGTGATTACGTTTTATTATCCGCGGTTGCAGAACCCCGATACCCACCGCGTGCTTTCGATTCAAGAAAACGAGGATGGAACACGCACATTCTTCACGCGCGGGGATAATTTGCATGCGTGGTCCTGCGCCGGTCAGCCAAACGATACTTGTCCAGAAACCGCATGGGAAGAGGTTGATGAAAAATATTATATTGGGACGGTGGTTTGGCATTCCGATGGCTTTGGCACTTTCTTGACTTTGGTATCGCCTCAAGCCGGAGCTGCTGCTGGTAGGACTGCTTGGCTCGGACCGGTTTTGATTTTGGTTCCGATTTTAGGCATTATTCTTTCTTCCACCATTGATACCGCCAAACAATATCGTCGGGAAAAGAAAGCGTATGAAAAAGAGTTAAATGAAGCTATGGTGGCAGCAGGAGTAGATCCGAATAACGAAAAAGAAGCGTTACTCTTCGAAGAGAAATACAATTATAAGAGAGATTTGCGTGAGCAAATGGAAAAAGAGAAAGCCAAAGAAAAAGCACGCTTACGAAAAGAACTCGAACGTGAAGCCAAAAAGAAAGGCAAAGAGAAAGGAAATCCGTCATGAAATATCAAAAACGAATGGAATGGTTCAAAATTTTGATTTTGGTGATGTTCTCTTTGCTTGGTCTTTTTACCGCCGGGGTCGTCATCTGCATCGTTTTGCTTTGCCAAAATCTTGTAAAAAACATGCCTTGGGTTTTAGGTGGCGTGGCTTTGGGCTGCTTTTTCATGACCATCATATCCTCTTTGTTACTCACGCAATTATTCGAATCGCGCAAGGCTTTGATGCGACATCATAGTTGGTTAAATACTTTGTTTGGCGAAGAATATGATGTTTTGCTTTGGGACGAGAATACTTTCCTTAATATCGTCGGTATGCACGCCATTCATAATCCTCGTGACGTTTTCTCTTATTGTGGTGTCTTGTATTTGCATGGCTTTAACAATCAGCCGCTGTTTTCCTTCCGTTCCGTCGATATGCAGGCGCTAAATCGCATTTGCGTGGAAGCCATCCGGAAAGAAATTCAAGGACGAAAGAATTGGAATTACGCGATTGATAGTCAAGGCGGCTTCTTGTTCTATGCGGAACTTCCTAATGCGAATGATTTCTATGCTTCCTTACGAAATATCGTAGATAACATCAACGCGGTTTTGGCCGAACATCCTGCTTTGCCGATGGCGTTTGTCATGTTAGGGGTGTCGCCTTATCAAAAAGAATTGTCGCCCATACATAATTATGAACGTGCTTCGATTGCCGCCCGTTTTCATGCTGCCAATCGCCCTTCAGGGGATTTGCAACTCTATGCCGATTCTATGAAGCAAGCATCGCTTAGCGATCGTGAGCAAGCATCTGATATCGAAGAAGGTTTAAAACGACAGCAATTCATCATTTATTATCAAGCGAAATGGGATGTGAAAAACAAGCGTTTTTATGGCGCAGAAGCGTTGATTCGTTGGCGTCATCCAAGGCGTGGCTTCTTACCGCCTTCCGTCTTTGTTCCTTATGCCGAAGCGAGCGGCCAAATTGTGGCGATTGACCATTATGTGTTTGAAGCGGTTTGCCGCGATATTGCTTCTTGGCGCGATACCAAACAATGCCCCTTAGTGATTTCCGTGAACTTATCACGCCGCACGGTTTATGACCCAAGTTTAATCGCATTTTTCTCGGAAACGATTAAGAAATACAAGATTGATCCTCACCAAATCGAAATCGAATTGACAGAATCCTTGGCGGCGCAAGACGCGAATTATATTTCGTTCGTCATTCGAAAAATCAAAGCGCTCGGCTTATCGACTTCCATTGATGACTTTGGCATCGGTTATTCTTCTTTGTCCGTCTTAAAAAACATTGATTTCGATGTTTTAAAACTAGACAAATCTTTTATTGACGACATCGAATTAAGCAAAGAATCTGAAGATTTGGTGGCTTCCATTATTTATTTGGTTCATGGCTTGCATATGCGTGTCATTGCCGAAGGGGTAGAAAACCCTAAGCAGGTTTCGATTCTTTCCGCGCATGATTTGGATGCCATTCAAGGTTATTATTTCGCCAAACCGCTAGATAAAGCGAATTTTGAAGCGTTGTTGGCGCATAATCCCGTTGAGGGAACGATGAAAGGAGGCGAAAAAGAATGATTTTGATTCTCGGACAAAGCGAAGACGACATCCTTTATTTCGTTTCCCGTTTTACTTCTTCAAACACCGTTGATGAATTACCGGGGAACATCCGTGCTTATCGTGGTTCCTTTGGGATTGAAAATATGGCGATTGCCGCCACGGGATACGGCAATATGATTACTTCGGCAGTCACTGCCATGTTAATCGACCATTATGACCCTTATTTAGTGGTCAATGTCGGCCCTGCTGTTTCTTTGAGCCCCGACATGCATCAAGGAGATTTGTTGGTGGTGGATCGTTATTATTTCCAACATGTGCGTTACAGTCCTCTTTTTGCCACCGGTTATGGACAATTTCCGAATCAGCCCTCTTATTATTTAGCTTCTAACGACTTAAATAAAAAAGCAGAAGAAGCGGGTTATGAATTCAATGAAGCCTATTTGCAACGGGGATATTTGTTGTCAGGCACCAAAGTCATGACTTCAAAGAAAGAATACGAAGAACTAAAACGTAAACACTACGCTTCCGTGCAAAATTTATTGATGGGTTACGACACCTCTAGCGGCGGGGTTGCTTTTGCTTGCTATAGCCGTCATGTCAGTCTGTTATCCATCCGGGTTTTGGCTTATGAATTGGATTGCGAAGACCAATTCTTAACGTGGCGCCGGAAATGCTTAGAAGCAATGCCAAAAATTGGCCACATCTTAGCGAAAATTTTGATGGATAGCCGTCAAGATTTTAATGCAGCGGAGGAACTCTTCTATGAGCAACACGAATCGCATGAATGAGAAAAAAACAGAAAAAGCGTTAAAGCTCGCTGTGATTTTCATTGCTAGCGCCGGCTTTTCCGCCGCGATGATTCTCACCTTCGCCTTGCTTTCTTTTCTTTACCGCGACAACGGTGTTTTGCTTACTGTCTTCTTAGCTTTGTTAGTGTTTTTCGTGCTGATTGCCGGAATTGGTGTGGTGTTATTATTTGACCTTTATCGCCGTTCTTTGCGTGAAACCAATGAAGCCTCGAAAGAATTCGCGGAGCAGTTACAAAACTTTGAACTTGGCCGCGTTCGCTTATCTCATGCGAATTATCGTTCTGATGCGTTAAATCGGTTGCAAAGCCGAATTAATTCCGCCTTGGCGGCTCGTAATGAAAACAATCGCGTTCAACACCAAATTCAGAGTTCTGAAATCATGACGCCAGAAGCGATGGCGCCGGCCGTATTAAACGCCATCAACGAATCAACCTCTTATCGTTCTGGCGTCATTGCCGTTAAAGCTTATGGCAGCGAAGTGATCCCAGAGACAATTGATGAGGCGTTATTACGCACCTTGCGGTTACAATTCCACCCTTCTTTGGTTGCGAAGCAAGAAGAAGGATTCTATTACGCCTATTTGCCCTCCGTTCCTGCCATGGATGAATTACAAGAAATTTGTCGCCAATTTGTCGCGATTTTTTCTCCCACTGTGATGGAAAAAGAAATCGACAGGATCACTTATTATTCTGCGCGCGTTGGCATCGCGATTTTCCCTTTTGTTGCTGCGACCCAATTGATGGACGAAGCCAAACGTCAGTTGGATTTAAACGGACACGCCGTCTCTATTTCTCCGTCTGACGCCATTCCTGCGTTACCAGACCCTTCTTTTGGTTTGGCTCCGCGTCGGGTCATCGCTTTGGCCACAAACGAGCGCTATATGTTGGATTTTCGTGATGCGGATGGCTATGCTCAAGCCTTAAAAGTCGTGACGGATTATATGGTTTATGCCTGCCGAGAGATGCATTATGATTGCTGCGGTTTTATTCGTCACGAGGAAAAATCCAATTTGTTCCGCATCCTCATGGAAGAGAATATCAAAGGAGGAAAGGAAGGATTTGCGTTGTTCGCGACAAAAAACATCATTATGGATGATCAAATTGCACCATTGGTGGATTATTGCAACAAAGAAGCCGCTACTTTCCTTAATGATGTGACGATGATTCCGCCAGAAGTAGGAGAAATCCTACAATCCGCCGGTGTTTCATCTGCTCTTTTTGCCCCGGTTAGCAACCAAGGAAAGCTTTATGGCTTTATGTATTTCATGTCCGTTCAACGCAAAGACGATTTGACTTTGGCCGATCGTGAAGCAGCGGAGCAAACCTTTGCCATGACGGCAGCGATGTTGGTGTCCATTCAAGAAAATGAGAACGCGATCGATGCCGGTAATTTTGCGGAAGCGTTGTTGTCGCGCCATGGAAGACTTTCCTACGTTGTTAATACAGAAACCTATCGCTTGTTAAAAATCTCGCGTTTGACAGAGAAAAACTTCCCTGAAGCCAAAATTGGCGACACTTGTTACCACGCCCTGATGGGACGTGACGCCCCTTGCGAAGAATGCCCGTTAAAATTAGGGACAGTAAAACGCGTGATCACCCAACTTGGTCCTTCCGAGCAAACGTTGTCCGTGATTCGTTACCGTTCCTCTTTGAAAGATGCGGCGACCATTTTGATTGAGAAGCCCAATTTAACTTCAGTTTCTTCCAATTTGTTCGATGCGTCGTTAGGCATTTATAACGCGAAAGCATTATCCAATGACATCGGGCGAGAAATCCGTAATCGCGGGACAGGCTATGTGGTTTCGCTTCGCTTACTCAATGCGAGCGAATTCTCAGTCCACTTCCCTGGCGAATCATTGGATGGCTTACGACAGTCTTTAATTCGTAAAGTCCAAGATGCCGGATATGGCGAATTTGCTTATCGTTATGATGAAAATACCTTATCCTTCTTGCTCCGTTCCACTTCCAAAAACGCAATGATGTATTTTGTGGAGCAGTTAGCTGAAACTGCACAAAGTCCAGTGGACGTAGAAAACGGTAGTTTTACCCCGCATTATGCCTATAGCGCCATCAATTATCCAACTGAAGCATCGAGCAACTTTGAAATGATGTCGATGATCAAAAACGAACTGGATCGCTCCGCAAAAGTTGGCAACGATTTCATCTTGGAAGTGGGTCGTTCGCGTTTCCGCAAAGCCTTACGCAAGGACTATATCCGTCAATTGCTTGATTTGGCTTCTAAGACGAACACCATTGCTTTGTCACTTAATGCCATCATGGAAACTTCCACCTCCCATATTTCTGGCATTCATATTCACATGGGATTACGTGGTTTCTATCAAGAAACCATCTCCGTCCAAGAATTTATGCCGATTGCCAAAGAAGAAGGGTTCATTACTTCTTTCGATGAAATGGTTTTACAAAATGTGGGTCGCTTCTTGAACAATTACGGCGACACAACTTTAAAGACTTCTGGTATTCGCGCTTACGTGATTAATGTTTCCGTAAGCACGGTATTGTCCGATTCGTTTTTGCCTTTTATGAAAGGCTTTATGCCACAACATCGTTTTCCTAAGAACTCTTTCTTCTTAGCACTTTCTTGCGATGAGATCGCGGGGCACGAAGACGCTCTTCGTCCGGTGATCGCAATGCTTCGTCCTTTGGGCGTTCGTTTCTTAGCTCGTTCTTATCACCCAGAGCAAACCAGTTCCGCATCGCTTAAAAATCTTGGATTTGAAGCGGTTGCCATTTCACGGGATACGTTACAAAACGCTATCTTGTCGCAATCTTCCACTTCCTCCTTTATTTGGATGGTCACCGAATTTGAAGAAAGTGGCATCATCATTGTGGTCAATGGGGTGACGAGCAAAGACGAACGAGACTTCTGTTATGATATGGCAGTTCCTTTCTATATCGATAACCGCGAAGTGCATAATCTTACCCCGCAAGATTTCATCACCAAATTGAATTATCAACGCTGAGTTAAAGAGGCAGTAAGATAGAATTGTTACCGCCTCTTTTTTTCGTTTGCCTTCAGTTTCAAAACGCCAAAAGAAGAAATAAATAGTTCTTTGATTCATTCTAACTGTCGTTTTGAATTAGAAGTTATCACTTTAAAAAAATCAAAGTACTTTGAAGAATTTAAAGTATAATGATTAAAAACAAGAGATTCTGATGGAAGAAAAAGGAGGAGCAAATTCATGAGAACGGTTGAGTTTCCAAGAACAGATTATGTTTCACTTCTTAAAGAAAGGCGTTGGAACGGGCTCATAAAAATCATCACCGGTGCAAGAAGGGCGGGGAAATCTTATTTGTTAAATACTCTTTTTTATCATGCGTTATTGGAAGAAGGAGTGAAGGAGAAAAACATCATTCGTTTTGCCTTTGATTCTGACGATGATATCGATCAGTTGGACTCCTTTTTCCCAGAAGAACCGACAAGAACTCCGCAAAAAGGCGGGACTTATTTGGTAAACGCCAAGAAATTTCGCGCTTTTATTCGTTCCCGAACAAACGAGAAAGAACCGTTTTATCTTTTGCTTGATGAAATCCAACAGCTCGACAACTTCGTCGGTACCCTTAATGGTTATTTGGGAAATGGCAATTTCGATGTTTATGTCACTGGCAGCAATTCACATCTTCTTTCTTCCGATATTGCTACCACGTTCAAAGGCAGAGGCAGCTTGATTCATGTCTTTCCTCTTTCCTTTGCAGAATTTGTTGGGGCATTAGGCAAAAGCAAAGAAGAGGCATGGTCTCAATATATTGTCACCGGCTCCCTCCCCGTCGTCGCGAAAATGGTAACGGAGCAGGAACGAGAAGAATATTTAGCCTTGCTAGACGAAGAGACCTACCTAAAGGACATCATTTCTCATAACGGCATTGCTAAGACAGAAGAACTTGGCGAATGCTTTTCCATGTTCGCTTCTATGATTGGTTCTCCAATGAATGTGAGCAAGATGATGGGGGCGTTTCAGGCCATCGAACACAAGAAAATCGCCCATCAAACCATTTCCTCCTATCTAGACTATTTCCAAAATGCTTTTGTTTTGGAGAAGGCTCAACAATACGACATCAAGGGCAAGGGATATATTGAACAGCCGTTTAAGGTCTATTTCGAAGACGTGGGCGTAAGGAATGCTAGACTTGACTTCCGACAGATTGAAGAATCACATCTGATGGAAAACGTTATCTATAATGAGTTACGGAGGCGGAAATACCGTGTTGATATCGGCCGCGTCAATGTTTTTGAAGACAGCGGTCGTTTTGATGCAAAAAACAGAAGCGTATATACGCGGAAGTCCTTGGAAGTGGACTTCATTGCCTCAAAAGGCGACGAAAAGCTTTATATTCAGTCTGCACTTTCCATCCCTGATGAAGCAAAGCGTGCGCAGGAAAAAAGATCGTTGCTCGCCATCGGGGATTCTTTTTCTAAAATTATCGTGACCAAAAATGGGCTGAAACCATTTCGAGATAACGACGGAATTCTCACCATTGACTTGTTCGATTTCCTGTTATGTCGCGATTTTAGAGAACTTCTCTAAAGTTTCTTTCAATTTTTAGTTTAAAAAACGCAAAGCACTTTGAAGAATTTAAAATGAGTTCTATTTTTCTTTGCTCGATTGCTTTTAGAAAATTGCGTTTGATCCAAAGAACGTTTTGATTTTTCTCTTCAAGACTAGCGTCAAAAAATAATTCCTAACATCAAATTATCGTTCGCATTCGCACACATGTGTGATTTTGCGAACGATAATTCGATAAGTTCATGTTCGTTTGGAATTAGATTAAAAGTAAATAATAGTCTCCTGAACAAATGCATCGTGTTACGGATGCGGTTTCTCTCTTTGAAACGTATATGATGTCATCTCTCTTCTCTTTCTCTTGCATCAAACCTTCTTTTCGTTTATTCTATCGGGCTCGCAAGAGCGGGAAGAACGTATACCATGACACGACAGGATTTCATGCTAGAAGCAATAGAAGAAGCCAAGAAGGGCATCCTTTCAAAGGAAGGAGGGCCTTTTGGGGCCGTCGTTGTAAAAGATGGCAAGATTGTTGGCAGGGGACATAATGAAGTGATTAAGGAGCAAGATCCAACATGTCACGGCGAAGTCATGGCGATTCATGATGCCTGTCATCATTTAGGAACGTTTGATTTATCCGGTTGCGACATCTATACCACGAGCTATCCCTGCCCGATGTGTTTAGGGGCGATTATGTGGGCCAATATTGGTCATGTTTATTATGCTTGCAACACGATTGATGCAGAGCGCATCGGGTTCCGCGACAAGCAATTCTATGAAAGTCAACATGGCTTGGTGTTTCGAGAATTAGAACGAACCGAGGGGCAAAAATTATTCGCAGAATATCAAAAAGGCGACCACGAGATGTATTAAGATCGCCTTTTCTTGTCCGTATCAACATCCATGCATCATGGTTTGAGCGGCATTTCATGGTTTGTCTCTAATTTGATGCTGGAATGGTTTGAGGGACATTAACCGTTAAAGTTACATAGGTATTATTGGTCGGATCCGTCAGTAAAGAAACGACAATATTGTTGCCAATTTGGGTGGCGGTTACTTGAACTTCGACATCGCCTTTGACAGAAACGCGATAACCAGTTAAGACATAATAATAGGTATTTTGATCCTCATCGTGGTTATAGGCATAAGTAGAATCTACGGTTACTGTGACTGTCTTTCCATTGATATAAACGTTTTTGACGATGGCCTCTGTATGCCACCCATCTGCCCCAGGTTCAAATTCCACGTCTGCGTCACCCCAGCCATCCGTGGCTTCCCCATCATTGATTTGGGTCGTTTGATTTCCATTGTTGTCTTGTTTATAAACAGTCTTCGTTTCTTCGTCAGTTGAAGTGTTGTAATCCAAGATCGTTTGCGATTTTTCCGTTTCGGTGACGAGCGAGACGTAAGTTTCAGTGGTTATGATGGTCCCGTTTCCCGTTAAAGTAACAGAATTCCCAATAAAACAGGCGGAGATACCCGTGCTTGATGCAGACGTATAAGCGATGGTCGAATCGGTTCTAGAGATGGACAAAGTACCGCTATAAGTGGAAGCGGATAAGGTAAGGCCGGCGCCTTCACTCGCCGTCACCGTAGTAGAAGTAGAATCGACGAAAGATACTCCGTTAGGGAAAGAATATTCGTAAGTGTTCGTCGTTTTGATTTCGTTAATGGTGGTGCGATCGGTGCGTTGTGCGTTAGCGCCGATATCCAAATACATCAAATAAGCACCAGTCCCGCCGTCGACGGATCCTAAAGCGTATTCTCCTTCGTTAACCGGAACTTCAAAATAATAAACGGCATTTTTGGTTAAACTTCTTTGTTTTTTAATCCACGCCGTATCGAAATAAGAAGTGTAACCGGCTGGAGCGCTAGTCGTAGTGGCGGATAGTTCATCCTCAGTCATTGGCGTTCTGGTGCCGATTTTGCATTTTGTACTCTTTCCATCAATGGTGCGGAACCAATAAGGAGAAGAGAAAGTGCCATCCGTATATTGATAAACATAAGCGTAATGCTTTCCTGCCGTCATATCGGCCGTGTAACGATAAATCTTGCTGATTTCTTTGATGTCATCGATAGAATTGCTATTATCACGGAAGATACGGTGCAACGAGAAGAAGGAATCGTTACCATCATAATAAGTGCCGGCAAAGAAATTAATATATCCTTTATCGCGAAGTTGGAAGTCAATCGCGTCTTCCGGCAACTCATATTGGGAATACTCTTTTCCATTAATGGAAGCATAAGGAACTGTGATTAGATGATTCTTTGAGATACTGGCATTCATAAAATGGAGGCCATAGAGGCGACTGTCGCTATTGTTTTGCGTCAGTACCTTTTGCAGAGAACTTAGAGAGTCCGTAAACTTGCTGTAGCCGCTGATTTCTGCCGTCGTGAGCTTATGACTCCCCTTTGCATTAATGGAATAGACGTTCGTGCCGGCAAGAGTACTGGATGTACTCGTGAAACCACTGTTGCCAAGATTTCTTCCATTGTTGTCCGAAATCGGATAGTAGGAAACACGGATATCAGCCTTAATGCCACTGTCTTCGTAAGCTCCAGAGACAACGTATCCAGTATTTTTGGTTGAAACTTTTGAAGTTGAGGTGGCATCAAAGCTTAATGGGTAGTAGGTGCTTTGTGTGGTATATGTTGCGTCTATATTAGAGGCGGTATAATTCGTGTTAGATGAAAGATTGATTGTTCGATCTACATTTACAAGTATTGAGTTCGTCGTAAAAGTGTAGCTTGTAGGGTTGCTGGAGTAGTATTCATAGTATTCATATCGATACGCGTAAGCGCCATATTGATCAAGATCAAGATACCAAGTTACACCACCATATTCAGCAACTAAATAATTACCGTTCTTCTTAAAAGCGGCGGTATTTATGCCGGGAGAAAAAGCAACGTATGAACCATAATTTGAAGATGAGGGTGAATTTAAGACGAGATAAGCTGCTTTTCCATTGATGATTGTGTAAAAATATCCGTTACTATCGGTATAGAATTTCGCAGCAGACGAAGAGCTTCTGGTACTCGATGGGCTTCCGTTATTTATTGAGAGATAATAAGAAGAATAATAAGAAGAATAGCCGATAGTGTATTGTGTTTGCGTGATTTGCCCCGTCTTGCTCAAAAGCCACCGTCCTGGAAAGTACGATAAATAATTTCCCTTTGAAGAATTTAATGTGCCGTCGTTAGAATAATGCCATGTGGTTTGAGCGGTGGAAGAAGTACTTAATGTTCCGTTGTCGTCGTAAAGATAGATTTTTGCGAAGTTGTGGTAAGGATCCAGAGTGTATATAACATCGTTTTCAAAATACCAAACAGTGTTCCCATTGGAAGAGGACGTGCTATTGTTTAGCCCCGTTTTTCCCAAAGCAAGATAATTCCCATTCCCATCCGAAATCGTTTGAGGCGTTGTGCCGTTAGGGCTAGTAGGAGCCGTGATGTTTTGTGTTAGAGGAGCTGTATGGGTTGCCTCGCCAGAAAGATAGAGGAATTGTGAAGTATTCTGCCGTTGGACAAAAGAATATTGTGCGGTTGTATTGCCGCCATCGTTTTCGCTGTTGTAAGAATCATAGCCCTTCCCCCCATCTGTCCAAGATACGCGGGAGGGAACATTTGTTTCGCTCACTGTGCTTTGACTCGGAATGGCATTTCCAGACGCATCAAAGGAAAGCGAAACATTTTCTTTGGAGGAATATTGATAAATTGTGGAATTCTCATAAAGAGGCTTGATGTGGTCGTACATCGATTTCATGTCGATGGATCCGCCCCAACCGGTATCGCTACCACTGCCAGACTCAGATTTTGTTCCTGTCACCGGGGTAGAAGCTTGCAATGTGATTTCTTTGTTAAAAAGACTGGAACGAAACGCTTTTTCACAATAGCCAACCGAGGTATAGTCTGAAACGTTTTGAGTGTAATTTCCAAAAGCGGTTGCGCC
>CADAUN010000018.1 GCA_902791085.1 uncultured Erysipelotrichaceae bacterium
TTTTCCATTTGTGCCGTATAGTTGGTGGACACAATTTCAGGGAAATTTTGTTCCAACGCTTCAGTCGTACGAACACCACGTTCGGTTGGCGTTAACACGCCGCCTTTCGAAGTGACATAAGCCCGAGAACGATTCAATAACGTTTGAATCGTTGAGGCATAAGTCGACGGACGGCCAATGCCTTTTTCTTCCATTAATTTTGTGACTTTCGCTTCCGTGTAGCGTGCAGGAGGAGTTGTGAACTTCTGTTCGGGATCCACTCCTTTCACCGCGTAAGAAACGCCTTCTTTTAACGGCGGAAGTTGTTTTGCGTTGTTTTCGTCAGTTTCTCCGTAAAGCGCCGAATAACCAGGGAAAAGAGTGCGTGATCCGCTTACCCGGAACGTCAACCCGTTAGTTTGGAAGAGCGCAGTGGTGACTTCGTCTACTTTTGGCGTCATTAAGGATGCCAAAGCGCGTTCATAAATCAATCGGTAAAGTTTGAGCTCGTCGGCCGTTAAGTATGGCGCGACCGAATCAGGAGTTCTCGTGGCTGACGTAGGACGAATGGCTTCGTGAGCGTCTTGGATCCGCTCAGAAGTTTGCTTGGTCGGCTTGATATTGCCAAGATATTTCGGGCCAAACTTGCTTAAGAGATAAGGCTTAGCGTCATGTTCATAGAATTCTGGAGAAATGCGGGTGGAATCCGTACGCATATAGGTGATTAAACCGACATGTTCGCCGTTTAAATCCAAACCTTCATAAAGGCGCTGAGCCAAGGATTGGGTCAATGCCGTAGGGAAATGGAACCGCGTATACAGGATATTTTGAAGCAACACTCTTACGCGAGGTTGTTAAAGATACGATATCCATCGTCTTCCCGATGCGGGACAAAATGGCGTCCGCTTCGGCTTTCGAATGAATTTCCACCGCGCGACCATCGACTTTGTCTAATGATACCAGCAAAGTCTTGCCGTCTCCTAAGTCCAAAGTCGCATCAATCGTCCAATATTCTTTGGGTTGAAATGCTTTGATTTCGCGATCGTTATCAACAATCAGTTTTAACGTTGCCGATTGCACACGCCCGGCGGAAGGAGAGCCAATTTTTCGTTGTAACAAAGTTGAAAGTTTAAAACCAATCACACGGTCATACATCCGCCGCGTTTCTTGAGATTCGACCAAATTCATATTAATGTGAGAAGGATGCTCTAACGCAGAAAGAATAGCAGGACGAGTGATTTCGTGGAACGCAAGGCGCTTGGTCGTGTCGACTGGCAAATTCAAGACGCGCGCTAAATGCCAAGCGATGGCTTCTCCTTCGCGGTCAGGGTCGGTTGCCAGAATCACTTCGTCCGCCTTTTTCGATTCTTCTTTTAATTTATGAACAATCTTTTCTTTGTCTTTGTTCACCACAAAGTCCGGTTGAAAACCATGTTCTACATCAATGCCTAATCCGCCTTTGCCATGTTTTGACAAATCGCAGATATGGCCTTGAGAGGCGACAACTTCATAATCTTTGCCCAAAAAAGAACCAATGGTCTGACATTTGTTCGGTGACTCCACAATCACAAGTTTCATCTGCATCCTCCCTTTTTTCTCAGCGGAAGAAAATATTAGTGGCCTCTATAGGCTTTGTCAAAGGCAAAACGGTTTCCTTTTTTCCCTATAAATAATTACCTTATTTATAAAGGAGAGAAAAAAATTTTTAACGCAAAAGTTCGAGGACGTCTTCCACGCTTTCCACAATCGGCGCTCCATCGCGAATCATACGATTACAAGCGCTCTCCTCGTCGGCATGGTAGGGAACGCAGGCAATATCTCGTCCAAAATCTAACGCATTACCGACCGTTAACAATGTCCCGCTATGCAAAGAGGCTTGCCCCACAATAGTGAGTTTGGATAAGCCTGCAATGATCCGATTCCGGGCAGGAAAATGCTCGCGCACCACTTTAACACCCGGCGGATATTCGGATAAGAGAAGCCCTTCTTTCACCAAACGATCATAAAGGCCTTGGTGAGAAGAAGGATAAGCGATGTCAATGCCACACCCTAATACCCCCACCGCTTTTCCGCCGTTATTTAATGCCGCTTCTGTCGCTACTCCATCGATTCCCTTTGCCATCCCTGAGACGATGGTAAAGCCTTCTTTCGCAACGCCACCAGCCAGTTCTTTAGCCAGTTTCACGCCATATGGCGAGGCGTCGCGGCTTCCCACATAAGACACGCAACGATTCATGTCTTGAATGCAAGTGATGTCTCCGCGATAAAAAAGAACAAACGGCGGCTTTGCGATACGTTTTAAGGATTCCGGATAAAGCGCGTCCACAAGCGTCACCGCAGAGCAAGGCAAATGATTCAGGCGATCTTCCACTTCCTCTATCTTCGCCGGTTTTCGTTGTTTAATCGTGTCATAAATCGATTCCCAATTGCCTTCAAAACGTAACGCCAAGGCAACAAGAATCTTGTGTGCTGTTTGGTTTTCCGTAACCTTTACCTCCCTTTTCTCTTATTAATAGAAAAGGAAACGGGGAACCGGACAGAGAAAACGTTAGAAAAGAGATAATTGTTTTTGATAATAAGCGGCAATGGGGGCAAAACTCTTACGATGAACGTGCGGAATAGGCCCATATTTCGCAATCGCTTCAAGATGAGCTTTTGTCCCATAGCCTTTGTGTTTCGCAAAACCATATTGGGGATATTGACGGTCTAACTCTTCCATATAATGGTCACGCGAAACTTTGGCTAAAATCGAGGCGGCGGCAACATTTAAACAATTCGCATCTCCTTTGACCATGGCGACTAACGGTACTTTTGTGGTCAAAGGCATCGCGTCGGTGATAACCATGTCATAAGGAACTTGGATCTTCGATAATGCGACTAGCATGCAACGTTTCGTTGCTTCGTAAATGTTGATTTCGTCAATGATGTCTGCCGAAACAGAAGCGATGCCAAACCCCAACGCATTTTCTTGAATCAGAGAAAAGAGCTCTTCCCGTTTTTTCGCCGTTAATTTTTTGGAATCGTTGATGTCTTCATTTTGAAAAGAAGCGTCAAAACAGACGGCTGCCGCGAACACCGGTCCTGCCAAGGGACCGCGTCCGGCCTCATCAACGCCAACGATGACCTTGACGGAAGCGGAATAATATTCTCGTTCTTTGGTTAACATGGAGCACCTTCTAAAGAAAGACGGCCAAGCAAACCATCTTGAAAATCTTTTAATAAGCCACGTCTGGCCTTGGAGAAATCGGGATTCCCTCCCGCGCTTAAATAGCCCATGCGTTTGGCTATTTTTTCATAAATCATCGTATCGGAAAGAGGCGTTACATCCGCAATGCCATAACGTTCTTCTAAACATGCGGGATAACGGCTTCGTAAAAGTGCTAACAAAGAATCCGCTAAAGCGTCTAAAGGAAGCACTTCTTCTTTGATTGATCCTAAGCAAGCCAAAAGAATGGCTTGTTCTTCGGAAGGGTAATTCATCGGCAAAATGCCAGGCGTATCGAGCAATACAAAATCTTGTGACACTTTGACCCATTGTTCCGCGCGCGTCACACCGGGGCGATTCGCGGCCTTTGCCGCATTTCGACCCGCCAAATTGTTGATGAAGGTCGATTTTCCGACATTCGGAATTCCTAATACCAATAGACGTAACGGTTGTGGCTTCATGCCAATTTTTTGTTCTTTTTCCCGCTTTCTCGTGATCATCGAGGAGGCGCCAGTAAGTAAGTTACGGATGATTTTTTCGTGTTTTAAGTCGCTAGCTATTGCGTTCGTTTGATGAGATTGGTAATAAGACAGCCACGCTTCCGTTACTTTCGGGTCTGCACGGTCCAATTTGGATAATACCAATAGGTGTGGTTTTTCTCCTAACAAAGAAAGCAACATGGGATTCCGACTGGCGCTTGGTGCTCTCGCGTCAGCGATTTCCACCACCAAATCGGCGCTCTTCAAATAAGGCGCTAACGCGGCAAAAGCCTTGGCCATATGGCCAGGGAAATAATGGATGTTTTGACGTTGCTTTGGCGAATTCATAATTCTTTTATCTTCCAAGGCATAACAATGCTATCCCATTTAATTTGCTCAGCGGGGCTATCCGTGGAATCGGAAGACGGCAAAGTATACCAGCACTGGCTTGAGATGGCCACAACGCGACCTTGCAACGCATAAGAAGGAACCGCTCCTAATAAACGCGAATCACGGCTGGCTGATCGCTTTCGATTGTCTCCGCACAAAAAATATTCATCTTCTTTTAAAGTATAGGCGTTTGCTTCGCTCTTCGCATAACGCGATCCTTCGTTCGTTTCTCGCTTGACCGTCTCGTACCAAGTCTTCGAATCTTGATCCCAAGGAACGATTTCCAAAAACGGTTGTTCAATGGTAACGAAAGAATCTGCTCCTATGGTTTTGACGTGTAATTCCCCTTCCTCATCAAAATATAACGTTTCTCCTGGCAATCCCACAATGCGCTTGATTTTTAAGTCCGCTGTCGAAGAAAGAGTCCGCGCTCCGTTGGTCTCGATATAATCCGACGCATAATAAGTCACAACAATCGAAAAGCGTTCAAGACGAGAACGAAAATCACTTCGATTGTCCATAAATCCGCAATCGCAAAGATAAGTGCTTCCCGGTAAGGAAAAGTCACCCAACGAATAAATCGGCGTATCCGCATAAACCCGTTTCCCATTTTGATAAATTTCGGTGTTGCGATTTAAGGTCGGATACATGGATTCGCCATTGACGTAAAACTTTTGATAACGGCCATAGTCATATGCCGTCTGAGCGACAAGAGCAAAAAAGGCAGCAAAGAAAATCACTAACAACACGCGCCCAATCCACGCCCAAATAGGATGAGAAAGATGCGGCGTTTCATTTTCCTTTTTTCCTAATGCTGGTAAGGAAGCATTTCCATTGATATCTAAAATCTCGCTCATACGGCGCTTATTATCGCTTATTTTTGTTTTCTTGTGTACTCTAGAGCAAAAAGAAAGGCCCCCGAGGGGCCCTTTGTCACTTTGTGAATTGCACCGAGTGCAAATTTATTTGGTTTCGGTTGCTTTAGCAGCAACAGGGGCAGCTGTTTTGCCTTCTTTAATACGAGCCGCTTTGCCAGCAAGTTGACGCATATAGTGAATGCGAGCACGACGAACGCGACCGGTTTTGAGAATTTCGATTTTGGCAATCGCTGGAGAATGGACGGGGAAAATACGTTCCACGCCAATGCCGTCCGAGATTTTACGGACGATGAAAGTCTCACTGACGCCATGGCCACGACGTTGAATCACAACGCCGTCATAGTTTTGAATTCTTTCTTTTTTGTTTTCGATGATGCGGACAGAAACACGGACGGTGTCACCAGCTTTGAAAGCAGGAACATCGCTTTTGAGTTGAGAAGCCGTGACTTCTTCGACTAATTTTGAATTCATTTCGGTACTCCTTATACAGTATGAATGGGTTCTCTTCAGGTTCACATTCCAAGTGACAGGAATGGCGGAGCATGCGTATCGTCCTAATGGACGCGTCTAGTATTCTACCGAGCCAAAACGCCATTGACAAGGAAAATCAAACGCGTTTTGCCACCTTTGTTAGGAAAGATTCGATTTCTTTTTGCGTCGGTAACCCATCGCAAGCGCCATAGGCCAAAGTGCTTAAGGCACCAGCAGCATTGCTTTTTGCCAAAATGTGTCGCCATTCTTCATCCGAGAAAGTGGAAAAATCTTTTCCCTCTAGCGAAGACAAAAGAGTTCCATAAAAAGCATCCCCTGCTCCGGTAGTATCTAAAGGAGTGACGGGATAAGATGGAACGAAAAGGCGTTTCTCTTGATAACGCATTTCGCTACCTTTCGCCCCATGGGTGATAAACACTCTTGCGTGAGAAAGAGAAGAAACATAGTCTTCCCCAAAAATCGCGACTTCTTCTTCGCTGAATTTCAGTAAATCTGCGAACGGAAGAAATTGACGATAAACAGCGACCGCTTCTTCTGAAGAAGCGTAAAGATCATCACGGTAATTCACATCGAAAGAAATCGTTTGCCCGCGCTTTTTCGCAGCCGCGATTTCGCGAGAAGCAAAATCTCTTCCTTCTGCCTTGGAAAACATCAAGGTTCCAAAGTGCAATAAGTCCGCGGTTAGAAATGCTTTAGGAAGCGGAGCAGGAAAGCAATAATCCGCCGTATGCTTACGAGTAAAGGAAAAGGAACGTTCGCCATGTTCCAAGCTGACCCATGCTAAAGTCGTATTGCGATCAGGCAGAACAGAAAGCGCTAATTCGTCAAATCCTTGCGCTTTGGCAAAGGCTTCCAAATAATGTCCCATCATGTCATCCCCGACGGAGCCAAAAAAGCCGACTTTGGATCCTAGACGTTTGGCCGCCAAGGCAACGTTGAACGGGGCGCCACCGGCATGACGGGTAAAGGAAAGACCATCGCTTGTTTCTTTGCCAGTTAAATCGACTAAGATTTCCCCAATGACGCCAAGCATGGCTTATTTCCCTTTCAAAGTATCATCTAAACCTTTGACTTCATCCGTCATCACATCTTTCGCATGATGCAAAAAAGCAAAACGTTCTTTTTCTGGCTCAGGAGGCAAAGCACGCATTTTTTCGATTGCTTCTGCGGAAAGTTTCTTCTGCGCTTCCGTGGTAGCTGGACGATTGACAGGATCTGGCTGATTGACGGTAATCTGCGGATAGACAAATTGAATGTCGTTTTGGATGAAAAGCAACAGCAATTCGCGGTTTAAATCACGGGTTACTTGGAAACGATTGGCTTCCTTGCAATGGCAGATGACCAAATAAGAAACATCAGAGTCGCCAATTTCACTGATTCCTTTGTAGGTTAAGGTGTCGGTAATTTGAGGAATTTTGGCTTGAATCTTTGGCAATGCGCGAAGCAGTAGGCCTTCCACACGGACGGGGTCTTCGTTATAGCTCGCCGCCATCGATACAGTGACAAGGCTATCCATTCTAGAAAGATTCACCACCGTTGTGATAGAGGAATTATTGATGGCTTTAATGTTCCCTCCAGCATCGGTGATTTTCGTGCTTTTTAATCCGATGTCAGATACGGTGCCACGGAAACCATCGATAATCACAATGTCACCAACAGCAAAATAATCATCAAAGACGATGAACAAACCAGCAACCACATCTTGGATTAATGTCTGACAGCCTAAGCCGATAATCAAGGTGACGATTCCTACGCCAGCAAGAATCGATTGCACGTCCACTCCCCATAATCCCAAAATGACGGCGATAGCGGCTAAAATAACCACATATTTCGTTAAAGAACGAATCAATGCGCCAATCGTGCGGCTTCTTCTTCCGTTGCCACTAAACAACCGCGTTAACAAATTGACCAAGAAGATCAATAAGAAAGAAACCGCAATCGTGACCACGGTGCCAACGATGGCAGAAGAAGATGCCGCGATATTTTTTCCGATGGTAACCCAGCCGTTACCCACTCCTTCTCCATAGAGTTTATCAGCCGCTTCCTCTTGCCCGAATGCACGTAAATTGGTAACGAAAACAATGACGAAAATCGAAATCAAAAAGAGCAAAATCGAAATCACATAACTCGCTTTTTGTCCGGTCGTCTTTCGCGACCACCAATCCGTCTTTTTTTCTTTTTGCTTCATCATTTATTCTCCTTTTTTGCGGTTACAAACGTGCCTTCCCAAAGCACTCCACGATAATCTCCGGCCTGATAATGCAAAACATAACGTCCACTTTTATCGTAGCCAAGATCCGTCACACTGCCAGAATAGGTTTTTCCTTCTGTCACTTCTAAGGTATATATCGTCTTTTCTTCAATCAACACTTCGAAGGCAGCGGCATAGCCTTTAGGGTTATCTATGGTGAAAGCGTAATCTAGACAATCTTCCGTCGAAGAAATGTCTATCGTATTCGCGCTAATAGTTGGCGGAGTATCCACAAATTGCGAGGTCAAAAAACTCACTCCGCCAACCCCAACGGAAAGAATCGCAATCGCAGTCGTGATTCCTTGGGCGATGCGGCGGCTTTTGGCATAGCTTGTCAATGTGCCTTGGAACACGGCTGGAGCGGACAATTCGTCGCTGGTTGCAATGTTGTTTGGCGAAGCATCGAAACTGGTTGCCAAGTTGTTTGTTGTTAAATCGTTAAATTCGCTATCCATTGGGCGCAAAAATTGTAACACATTGAAAGGATGGAAAGAGGAATTATCCAGTAAAATTAATGGTGTTAAGTATTTTTACTTGACAGAAGAAAACAACCTAGATAAGATAGTGCCCGTAAATAAAGAGGAGATTTTATGTCCGTCAAAATCAGATTAACCCGCATTGGTCGTCACAAAGACCCATTCTACCGCATTGTTGTTGCCGATTCGCGTTCCCCACGTGATGGCCGTTACATCGAACAAATCGGTACGTTCAATCCTGACCTCGGTGAAGACAAAGCCGAAATCAACGAAGAATTAGCGTTGAAATGGCTCAAGAACGGCGCTACCCCTTCTGACAGCGTCCGCGCGATGTTCAACCGCAAAGGCATCATGGCCAAATTTGCCGCTTCCAAAGGCAAGGAGAGCAAAGAATGATCGATTACGATAAGGTCATTCATGGCCTCATCGATCCTTTGGTGGAACACCCGGAGGCAGTTTTAATCCGCGTCGAGCCGGATTCCAACGAACGCGATGCCTATATTCTTATCGTGGCAGAGGACGATGACACCGCCCGCCTTATCGGTAAGCGTGGCACTGTCGCTAATGCCCTTCGCGAAGCGGTGGGAATCGCTGGCAAAGCCGACAATTCCAATCTCCGCATTCATTTGAAATTTGAAAGTTTCAGCGAAGACGAAAAAGAAAAAGGCAAGAAGAACGACGCCGAGTAATCGGCGCCCTTTTCTTCTTTATATATGGAAAACGAAACCTATCTCCGTTTAGGAACCTTAAAAAAGCCATTTGGATTGCAAGGCCAAGTGCGTTGTGCTAGCCTTACTTCTTTCGCTTCTCTTCGCTTTGTACCAGGTGCCAAAATGACTTTGTACTCAGAAAAAACAAAAGAGAGGAAAGAGGTGACCGTCTCCTCTTTTCGCGATAACGGAAACGAATTCTTTTTGGGATTTGAAGGGATTGATACCATCGAAGGCATTGAACCCTATTTGGGATGGCATGTCGAAATGTTAAAGAAAGATGCCATTCTACCGGAAGGATATTATCGGCTTTCCGATTTGATTGGTTTACACGCTTTTGATGCACAAAACGGAGAATCCCTTGGAGAAATCATCGACGTGGTAGCCTATAGCAAAACGCCGAATTTAAAATTGAAGGAAACCAATGGCAAAATCGCATATGTTCCTTTTGTCATGGATACTTTCGTGAAGTCCTTAGATTTAGAAAAGAAATCCATCTTCATTGAAGTCATGCCTGGATTGCTATGAAAATCACGATTCTTACCTTATTTCCCGAAATGTTTCAAGGCTGCTTTGGCAGCTCTATTTTGAAACGCGCTTTAGGAAAAGGCGTAGCGGAAATCGAATGCGTCCAAATCCGTGATTATACAAAAGACAAATATGGGCGCACCGATACTCCGCCGATTGGCGGAGGCGCCGGTCTCATTGAAAAATGCCAACCCATTTTAGATGCCTTAGAAGCGAAAAAAACGCCTGGATCTCATACGGTTCTTTTTTCGCCTAGAGGGCATACATACAACGAAAAAATCGCAAAATCCTATGCCAAACTTGACCATTTGATCTTAATCTGTGGCCATTACGAAGGGGTAGATGAACGCGTCAATTCTCATGTCGACGAATTGCTTTCCGTCGGGGATTATATCTTAACCGGGGGAGAAATCGCCGCGATGGCTGTCGCCGATTCCGTGATTCGTTTGCTCGATGGCGCCATCACCAAAGATTCGTTAACCGATGAATCCTTTAATATTCCTTTATTGGAATATCCCCAATACACAGAACCTTATGATTATGAGGGAGAAAAAGTTCCTGACATTCTTTATTCGGGAAATCATGAAGCCATCACAAAATGGCGGCATTTGCAATCCTTGTTGCTAACCAAGCAATATCGTCCCGATCTATTTGCCCAATACCCGCTCACAAAAGAGGATCATAAACTTTTATCTGAAGCGGAAGGCGACGAAATGCCAAAATGGATGAAAAATGCCCTGCTAAAAGGGCATAAATTCATCAAAAAAGACTAGTTTCAAAAACCACCGCGGGGAGGCATCTTCCCGCTTTTTTGATATTGCTTCATTTGTTTCATCATTTCTTTAGACTTTTCCCATTGACGGATGACACGGTTGACGTCAGCGTTAGTTTTGCCACTTCCTTTGGCAATGCGGCTTTTATGAGAGAATTTTAACGTATCGGGATGCCGTCTTTCATAAGGCGTCATGGAATTCACGATCGTTTCAAAATCTTTCATCCGTTTTTCTGCGGATTCCTGTTGTTCTTCCGTGAGTTTTGGCATGCCAGGAATCAGTTTAGCGATCGCCCCTAAAGAGCCAATCTTCTGCACGCTCTTCATTTGCTTAAGCATGTCCTCTAACGTAAATTCTCCTTCCATCATTTTCTTGGCTTCTTTTTCGGCGGTTTTCTCGTCCATGACGGCTTGAGCTTTTTCAACCAACGTCACCACGTCACCCATGCCCAATATACGATTGGCCATGCGATCAGGATGGAAGGCATCTAAATCCGTCATCTTTTCTCCAACGCCGACAAATTTGATGGGGATACCCGTCAAATATTTCACGGACAAAGCGGCGCCGCCTTTGGCATCGCCATCCATTTTGGAAAGGACAACTCCGGTTAAACGAAGTTTGGCATGAAAAGCATTCGCGACATTAACGGCATCTTGTCCAGCCATAGCATCGACGAGCAATAACGTTTCCTGCGGTTGGACTTTCGTTTGAATGTCGGTTAATTCTTGCATGAGGGATTCATCGATTTGCAAACGGCCGGCGGTATCTAAAATCAGATCTTGATATCCTTCCGCTTTTGCTTTCTCTACGGCCATAACAGCAGCATCGACTGGGTTAACGTTCGTGCCAAGAGAAAAACAATCGACGCCAATTTGACTGGCAATGGTGGTCAATTGATCGATGGCGGCTGGACGATAGACATCTAAAGCGCCGAGCAAAACCTTGTGGCCTTTATTTTTGAGCCATAAAGCCAATTTGCCAGCAGTCGTTGTTTTTCCTGTGCCTTGCAAGCCAACCATCAAAAAGATAGTAGGACCATTTTTGTTAAACGATATGGCGGTATCGTCCGCCCCAAGCAACGCGACCAATTCGTCATAGCAAATCTTGATCAGCTGTTGAGAGGGATCGACCTTTTTTAACACTTCTTGGCCAAGTGCCTTTTCTTTGACGTCTTGGGTAAATGCCTTAACCACTTTGTAATTGACGTCCGCTTCTAACAAAGCAATCCGAATTTCACGGATGGCTTCTTCCATATTGGTTTCGGTCAAAGTAGTTTGACGCCGCATCTTTTTAAAGATGCCGGTAAATTTTTCACTGAGGGATTCAAATGCCATGCCTAATTAACTCCTTAAGGGCGATAAACGCCGCCTTTTGTTCCTCTTCCTTAGAAGAAGACAACGCCTTCACTTGCTCACGAATCGCCTTTTTATAACGAACTTCGCCTAATTTAGTCTCAAAATCTTCCAATTTTTCCCATGAAATCCTTAGGGATTCGCTTGCGGCAGAACGAGAAATCGCAAGGTTTTCCGCAATTTCAGATAATGACAAATCGTCACGATAATAGGATTCAAAAATGCGTTGCTGGCTGGATGTTAATAAAGGACCGTACTCTTCATAAAGCTCCATTGCCCGTTCACGTTTTTCCAAAATCGCATCGTCACGCATCGCTTTTCTCCCCGCCAAGCAACAAAGCGTGCAAATACTCGTCTAAATCGAATTCCTGCAAATCGTCCATCTTTTCTCCCAAACCAATGAAACGAACCGGAACGCCAAGTTCAGAGCGAATGGCGAAGATAATGCCACCTTTTGAAGTCCCATCCATTTTGGTGACAACAATGCCAGTCAAACGGAAAACGTCTTGGAACGCTTTTGCTTGAACGATACCGTTTTGCCCGGTCGTGGCATCAATGACCAAAAAGACTTCTTGCGGCGCCCCTTCGATTTCTTTGCCGAGGACGCGTTGCATTTTGGAAAGCTCATCCATGAGGTTCTTTTTGTTTTGCAATCGCCCGGCGGTATCCACAATTAACAAATCGATCTGATGCTCTTTGGCATAGCGAGCGGCATCAAAACACACGGATGCGGGATCCCCGTTAGATGGCCCGGTCACAATCGGGCAATGCAAGCGATCCGCCCAAATTTTAAGTTGCTCCACCGCTCCTGCGCGAAAAGTATCGGCAGCCGCGAGTAAGACGCGTTTCCCTTGTTGCTGATAACGATGGGCCAATTTGGCAATGGTTGTGGTTTTGCCAACGCCATTTACCCCTTCCATTAATAAAACCGTGGTTTTGCCAGGGGTAAAAGAAAGATCATTTACCACAGAATCGCCGCTTTCGACATAATCGACAAACATCAAGTCCACCAGTTCTTCGTTGACTTTTTTCGGATCCGTTAATCCTTCTTCTTTTGCTTTTTCCATCAATTTCTGAAGCAAATCCATCGTCCATTCGACACCGACATCTGCTTCAATCAAAATTTGTTCCAATTCATCGAAATAAGAGGCATCGACCATCGCATAACGTTTGGACAAATCTTCTAAGCGATCCCAAAACGCAGCCCGAGATTTGGCAAGTCCTTTTTGGTATTTCTCGGTGGTTTCAACCGCTTTGGGGTTTTCTTTTTTCCCAGAAAATTTATTTTTTAAATAAGCAAATAGTCCCATAATTTTTCCTTATGATGCTTTCAGCCCAATAAACGCTTTCTTCGATAAGGCGTCGCGGGCGGCGTTTTGCTCCGCTTCTTTCTTGGATTTTCCTTCGCCACGCCCCAACTCGGACTGTTCAAAATAGGCGCCCATCACAAAAATATGCCCTTCAGGTGTGTTTTGTTCCTGAATCAAACGATAAGTCACCGCTTCTTTATAATCCGCTTGCAACAATTCTTGCAATTGACTCTTCGGGTTTTCTTTCCAATCGATTTTTCCGGTTTTGATTCGCTCGTAAAATTGTCCAAGCAAGAATTTCTTTGCCGTCTCATACCCTTGATCTAAAAACAAGGCGCCAGTGAAGGATTCGAAGATATCCTCCATCAAAGGCAAAGAATCTTTTGGATCGCTCGTAAAAGAAGGCCCGACCATCACATAATCCCCAAGGCCTAGTTCTTTGGCTAATTCCGCTTCCGATTCGGTGCGAATAAATTGGGAACGGAGCACCGAAAGTTCGCCTTGATTCATTTCGGGATGAAGTTCGTAACAAAGAGATCCCACCACAAATCCAATTAAAGAATCGCCTAAAAATTCCAAGCGTTCGTAATCAAAACGCCGATTCGAAACGCCATTCTTCGAAGAATGCGTCAATGCTTGGGCGAAAAGTTCGGTGTGATGTGGCACAATGCCCATTTTTTGCAATAATTCTTCAATCGGACGGGTCATGTTATTGTTGCTCCGCTTTTGCAAAACCAGCTGCCATTTTCTCAATCATTTTGGCATCCACCAAACGAGAGGCGACTTCCATGGCGCTTACAAAGGATTCGGTATCGCTATTGCCATGCGCTTTGACGACTAACCCATTGACGCCGGCTAGCATCGCTCCTCCCACTTTCTTTGGATTCATTGTGTCTTTGATGGTATCGATGCCGCTCTTCGCAAAAAGATAACCCAATTTGGTCATGAAATTCTTGCTAAAGCCTTGCTTCATCAATTTGCCCATGGCTTTTGCCATGCCTTCAAATGATTTCAACATGACATTGCCACTATATCCATCGGTTACCACCACATCCGCGCTTCCCGCAAAAATTTGAGAGGCTTCGATATTCCCTTGGAAATCCACCTTGGAATCCGCTTTCAATAAGGCAAACGCTTCTTTTCCGACCGGAGATCCTTTGCCTTCTTCGCTGCCGTTAGAAAGTAATTTCACGATGGGTTTTTGAATGCCATAAGCACCTTCCGCATAAAGAGACCCCATATAAGCGAATTGTTGGATTTCTTCCGCCGTATTGGTGTTGGATGCCCCAACGTCAAGCAAAGTAACAAAATTACCACGGCCTAAATTTGGAAAGCCGGTCACTAACGCCGGGCGTAACACCCCCGGAATTCGTTTTAAAATCAAGGTAGCTGCACTTAAAAAGGCACCTGTAGAACCAGCAGAAATTAAGGCATCGGCATGTTCTTCTTGAAACGTATGGACAGCCACAACCATAGAGGATTCTTTGCGGCGAATCACTTCTAACGCTCCCGCTTCCATTTCAATGACGTCGGGCGCGTTTACAAGTTTGGCAAAAGAGGACGCTTCTGCGAATTCTTCCTTTCTCCCTACGAGAATCAATTGATCGTCTGGATGGAGACGATGATAGGTCTTCACGGCTTCTAATGTCATTGAGCTCCCACGGTCAGAGCCCATCATATCCACGACAAATTTTCTCATGTGAAATCCTTCTTTTCTGCCTTGTGTTTAGTATAATGTTAGACCTTTGGAAATACTAGGCAAAACGCCCGTCCTTCGGGAGGTGCTCCACCAAAGAAATCAAAGCTTTGTTCATCGGATCCTCCGGATGACGAAGCCCGTTTTTGGGATTTAACACCTCAAAGTTTGGGATTTAGGGTTTCCAAGTAGCAAGTTATTAACAAAGTTAATAAAAGCATTGGAAACTTTTTTATTT
>CADAUN010000019.1 GCA_902791085.1 uncultured Erysipelotrichaceae bacterium
TTAGAACGATTATCGAAAGCTGGCGCTTCTCAACTTATGGTATCAGACACCATCGAGAACAAGAATCCCGCCGTCTGCACCATCTCGATTGCTCCTTTAATTGCCGAAGCAATCCAAAAAGAAATGGCGTCTCGTTAATCCGATTGCTTGCGATTTTATTTGGGGCTGTTAAGAAACCTAAAAGGTGACTAAGCCCCTTTTCGTTTGCGTTTCAGTCTTAACAGATAAACTGTTAAGAAACCTTCTTCTTCTTTCGGTGTTCTAACCTCAGCGACTCATTAATATCTTTTTTGCGTGTCTTCTTTTTTTGTTTGCGATGTCTTTTCTTTGAAAGCAAAAAGGCGAGGTATTGCCCTCGCCTAGTGACAACGCGTTTCTTAGCGAACGGTGCTGTCGTTTTTCACTTCTTGTTCAGGATTGGGTTCAATGGTTTTCGGCGCATTTTTCTCACGAAGGATGAGATTCATGATAATGCCAAGAATCATGGCAACCGCAATCGAAGTGATGGACATTGAGACGTGGTCATTGAAGGAGAAAGTGAAGATCAAGTTGCCAATACCGGAAACCAAAATGACCGAAGCGACAAAGATATTTTTGGTTTTGCCCATATCGATATGTTCGTTGATGAGCATCTTTACGCCAGAAGCAGCGATGAAGCCATAGAGAATTAAGGAGACGCCGCCAGTCACGCAAGAGGGGATGGTTTCGGTGAGGGCCATAACTGGGCTTAAGAAGCCAAGCAACATGGCAATGCCGCACGCCATCATGATGACTTTGACGGAAGCGATTTTGGTAACGCCGACAACCGCCACGTTTTCGCCATATGTGGTATTGGCAGCGCCGCAGAAGATACCAGAAATAGCCGTGGCAACGCCGTCACCAATCAAAGTGCGAGAGAGTCCTGGATCTTCCAACAAATCGCGTTGGAGAATGCCAGACATGTTCTTGTGGTCACCGATGTGCTCACAAACGGTGACTAAAGAGACAGGGATAAAGATTAAGCAAGCTTGGGCAACGGCGCTTCCCGTGAGAGGGACGACATTGGAGCTTTGCGCGGCAAGCAAGAACAAGAATTTCGGATAATCTAAGAACGATTGAATCGTCACGTGAGCCGTTTGATTCGCTTGATCGTAGAAGAGATTGATAAGCGGATCGAAATTGATGACGTGGCAATATTCATTACCGCATCCATAATAGCCAATCAAAGTGAAGAGCAAGGCAGCAACATAGCCGGCAGCCATGCCAAGCACGAAGGGGATTAAGGCCATCTTTTTGCCATAATGGGCACAAAGGGCAGTAACGACCATGGCGACCAAACCAGAAAGGATATAGCACCAGTTATAGGTTCCTGCTCCTCCCGTGGTTAAGTTAGAAATCGCGCTTCCGGCCAAAGAAAGACCGATGACCATGATAACGGGTCCAACCACAATCGGCGGCAACAATTTGTTTAACCAGCCAACGCCGAAGAAACGGATTAACAAAGCAACTACGCAATACACGACGCCGACTAACGCCATGCCAACAGGAAGAATCCAAAGGTTAATTTGCCCCGCTTGCGCATCGATAGCCACTGCTTCTGACATCGCCGCCATATAGGCGAAAGAAGAGGCTAAGAACATCGGGGAACGTCGTTTGGTTACGAATAGATAGAACAATGTGCCAATACCGGCAGAGAATAACGTAGGCGCAATCATGACCGAAGCCAAGTTGCGTGCGACCCCGTCAATCGTAACGGTGTAAGGGCTAAAAACGATCATAGGGACGGTGATGCAGGCGACAAACATTGCCAAGACGTGCTGAATCGCGAGAATGAGAGCTTGCCCAAATGACTTTGGGAATTCATCGACGTCGAGCAACAGACCAGACGACTTTTCCTTTTCCATAGGAATCCTTTCCGACCGTTCTTTTAAAAAAAGAGGCCCCCCAAGAAGGAAGAACCTCAAAATTTCAAAATACTAAGTCTATGGGAACAACGGATTTCAAACAGAAGCGACGTAAGGCAAATTGATGTCGGGTTTGCGCAGGCCATTTCTCTTTGTCCTCCCATGTCCTGCCCTATACGATAAAAAAATTTAAAAAGAAAGACAAGGACATTTTTTAAGAAAACGCTTTCTTACGCTTTTTTGCATTGGCAAAGGCAAATCTTTAACCAAAACAAAACGAACCAGCAAACGCGAATCTTTCTTCGATACGTGGAACCATATCGAATTTCGTTTGCCTCTTCCCATTCGAAGCTTTTTCTGTCCCAATTCATTCGGCTCAAAAGAAAAGAAAGCCAAGCGAAAAATTTATTTTAAGGAGGCCATTAAATGGTCTAAGATGGCAGCGCATTTAGCGGCCGCCTCATCGCTTTTCAAGCGATATTCTCCTGCTCCGCCAAACAAAGTGTCCGCCACGGATTTTACGAGCAATGCAGGAACGCCATTTCGTTTGGCAGTCCGTAAAATCCCAGCTCCTTCCATATCACAAACCGAAGCGCCAAATTGTTGATGGAGCTTCGCTTTGTCTTCGGCTTTACCCACAAAACGATCGCCCGATACCAAAACGAGTTCTGGCAAAGAAGGGAAGGCTTCTTTTGCCAAAGCGCGAAGGAAAGGATCAGTAGGAATCGCAAGCGAAGATTCTTCGCTATGAAAACCAGGCGGAACGTTATCAATTTCAGAAAGATCGAAAGCATAATCCACCACCGCCGAAATCAAACATAGGCTAGAGGAGGCCGCTTTTTCTTCCAAGGCACCAACGACGCCGTAATTCAAAATCAGATCCACACCATAATGATCGATTAAAAATTGGGTGGAGGCGGCGCCCATCACTTCTCCTACGCCCGAAGAAACGGCATAGAGTTCGTAAGTCGGCCGCTCATAGCAAGAAACTTCAAAGCCATGAAGTTTCGTTTTGGTTTTAGGCAAACCATAAACCCGTTCAAATGGTGCTTCTTCAACAGCAATCACGAGCCCTATCTTGCGTTTCATAAAATCTCCTAATAACGTAAATCGGCATCGTTTTTCATATATTCGCGCCGTTTATCTTCCACTTTGTCGTAAAGATTGGACAAAGTATCTTCGTCGGCAAGTAAGCTTCGAGCGGCTAAAGAGAAGGAATATTGAAAATCGTCCTCGTTATCTAAGTAGCAAAATGTTAGATACACTTGATGCGCATAATAATTTCTCTTATGAACGATTTCGTAAAGGACTTGATATTCTTCTTCGGTGAACAAAGGTTCTTCCCAAGTGGTGTCATAAGCTTCTAAGGCGTGGACCACTTGCCCTAAAGTCCATTTCTCTTCTTCCATTTTGGCCATGTTGGAACGAAAGCCCCCATCGGCCATGAAAGCATAAATGTATTTGACGTCATGCTCAATGCATTGACAATACATTAAGATTTCGCCGACATGTTGATGAAATTCTGTGAGGTCCATAATCCATTGGTATTTTATATCAAGGAAGGGGAAACCGTGTTAATCCAGTTATCAATGCAAAGATAATCTTGAGTCGGATTTTCTCCTCTTCCGGCATAATCCATGGCCTTTGCTTCTAATTCCGGAATGCTAGAAATCTTTCCGTCACGGAAATCACAAAGCCGTTCTTTTGCCATTTCTAAACGATATTTTAAGCCACCAAAACGTTGTTCTTGGACTTCTAAGCCAAAAGGTTTTTCATCTTTGAGCCACAGTAAACGGAAAGAAGCAGAAAAGTCGTTTAACGCGCGAATGGCTTTTTGGTAGGT
Source organism: uncultured Erysipelotrichaceae bacterium (assembly GCA_902791085.1). GTDB lineage: Bacteria > Bacillota_I > Bacilli_A > RFN20 > CAG-826 > UBA4951. Next base: position 3,727 of record CADAUN010000019.1, read on the forward strand.
GGCAATCACGGCAGACAACTCTTCTTTGTCGCCATGATCATAAGCGTCTTTGGTACGAACGCCCAAATCATATTTGTAAGTTAAAAATTTCGCCAATTTGGATGCCGTTTCAAACAAAAGGGAATATTGTGGACTCTTTTTCGCTTTTCTCGCATAAGAAATCGACAAAGAACGATACATTTTCGCTCCACCTTCGTGGACATATCCGTCGCATGTCCGAAGTAAGGGGTCGTTATAAAATGCCCATTTGCAAGTATCTGCAATCGTTTCGATTGGTTTATGCGGAACGCAGTTTAAATCATCTAACGACATGAAATCCATGTAGGATTCCCCAGTGATTTTTTGAAATTCTTTAGGAAAAGACGCGGTATTTTCGTTTCCTAAATAGAATTGACGAATCGCATAAAGAGAAGGCAAAACGGCAAAAGGAGAACATTCTCTGCCATTGTCACCCCATAAAGTGATGATGATGTCTTTGATTCCTTCTTCTCTACAAACTTCCATGGCCGGTTTCATGGTTTTTAACGTATAGCGATTCATCGGGGCAAAGCCAACCCATGCCCAGGCACCGCCTGCGAAAATCAAATCCGGGTCCAGTTCTTTCCCACTTCGAATCATTTGACGGTAATCCTCTTTATGGCAATGGTAATAATCCCAATAGGCCAAACGGATACCAGCAGGATAGGCCGCTTTGACTTCATTCGAAAAATGGATGTTTTTTCCATAATACGCGCCATGATTGGCCCATTTATAAAACATATCGCCCCAAATCATCGGATTCTTGTATCCGTATTTCTCCGCGATGGATTTCACTTTGGCCATATGACGAAGCATCAATTCTGTAGGATTCGTATAACCATGTTGATTCAAGTAACGGCCACGCCCTAAATGCTCGGCCTCATCCATGCCGATATGGATACGATGCGAGGAGAACATTTGGGAACAAGAAGAAATCAAATGGTCTAACAATTCATAAGTTTTTGGATCGTCGACCAAAAGAACGTCATCGATGTCATGAATCTCTTGGTAAGGCGCATAACGGAAGATTTGTTTCAAGTGGGCCAACGTTTCTAAGCAGGGAATCAATTCCACCCCGATGGATTGGCAATATCGATCCAATTCTTGAATTTCTGCTTTGGAATAACGGCCTCTTTGATAACCGAAAAAGGGCTCCCCTTCTACTTCCAAGGTGTCTTCGGTATAAAGCATCAAGGCATTATAGCCAAAAGAAGCAATGGTTTTGGCAAAGCGCTTCGCTGCTTCTATGGTCAGCACTCCATTGCGTGAGCAATCGACCATCGCCGCAAATAATCCGGTTTTTTCCATGGTAAACTCCTGATTGATAAGATGCCATCATTGTAGATTTTCAAAGTTCGTTTTGTCTAGGCGTCTCCCACTCCACATCACGGGTTTTCCCTTCGATTAAGGAAAGAAGAGTCAAATGAACGTGGCGTTCATCCACTTTAAAGATTCGCTTTACATTCTCGCCATATATCCGTAATTGACGGTCATAAGCAGGATCGTCAATGTGTTTTGTTTTGTAATCGATGATGTGATAGTCGCCTTTTTTTACCACCAACAAATCTAGCGATCCTGTGGTATTCAAAATTGGGTCGTAATAACCATATTCTGGATAGATTTCTGCCTCTTCCCATCCTTGAAATAAAGGAAGTGACAATACCCGTTCAATTAATTTCCGATCTTTTGGATCGTCGATAAAAGAAGTGTCTTTGGTTTTCCAGTCTATCAATTCTAAGTAACGATGGAGGCGTGTGCCGTAGTCTAGAACCTTCTTTTCAGCTTCGTCAGCATCGAAAACAACCTTTTTTGAAGCCCGTTCTTTTAGACGGGGAGCAAAATCTAACATTAAGGTTTCTTGCCCCGGATCTTGCACGGGCGGATTAGTTACGACAGAAGAAGGTTTTGCAAAAGAAATCTCCATGACGGAAGTCGGATCAGCAAAATCACCTGTTTTCCAAGAGGAGACAGTCAAAGAAAGATAGTCATAGCAAAGATAAGCTAAAGCAGGTAAGAATGCCTTTGAAAAAACGGACAAGCGTTTTTGTTTTGCTTTTTCTGGTTCGTCTTTTTCGTTCACCCCTGTTTTCAAATGGAATACGTCTTCGTCTGCGCGAAGCAAGGCGCTTTGTAATTCATGGAGACGTTCCCTTAGAGAAACAATGTCGTTATTGGGGAAGAGAACCTGCAATCTATCGTCTGCCCCTCCGTTTCCTTCTTCCGTCTCTTCGTCTGCCTCATTTAAGCGTTTGGCCAAATCAGAGAGATTTAAAACGCTATTTTCCCCTAACGCATAAAAGGCAAAGAAACGGGCTAGTTCGTCATCGTTTGCCTTAGTAATCTTAGGCAAACATCCCTCATATATCTTTTGACCGAGTTTGCTTTCCAACGCTTCAAGTTCATTTTTTGCGCTTTCGCGGTCAATCCGATTAGAGGCTTCTAAATAATAAGAATAATATTCTTCCGCTTGAGGAAGAGGCATCGCCGCTTCAAAATCTTCGCGATTTAAAGGAGGAACATAACGTCCCAAGGCTTCCGCATGCGCGCAATATTCCGTAACTTCGACGGGGGATAGAATCTTATCTTCCGTCAATCGTTTCAAAAACGCCTGCGAATAAGATTTAAAATGAGGAGCAAAATCAAGCATCCCATAAAGATTTTCAAAACGTTTGTCTTGTTCTTCTTTGGAAGGATCGCCAACGATATAAAGGGCATTTTCAGCACGGGTTAAAGCGACGTAGAAGAGTCGCACGTGTTCCTCTTTCTCCACTTGGTTTTTTGCCTCAGCATCTTCCTTATTCTGATCCCAAGGATTAGGGAAACGAATCCCCATGTCTTCGTTTAAATAAAAGGAATCAGAACGAGAAGAGACCATTCGTTTGTTAAAAGAGACCGGCATATAAACGATTTTCCGTTCTAGCCCTTTAGAGGCGTGGATGGTCATCAAGTCCACCGCATTATCGGCATGATATGTCGTCTCTTGTCCTAAAGCCACGTCGTAATGCAATGTTTCTTCCAATAACGATAAGAATGACTCCAATCCCTCTCCGGAGGAACTTTGCTGCACAAGTAACGCATGCAAAGATTCGATTTTATTGATGTTCGCCTCTACTTCTCCTAAATAAGGCAACGCTTCAATCACGTGGAAATGGTGAAGAATGGAAAAGAACGTATCTTCAAAAGATTTGTCTTTGGTTTCATCGGCGACATGAAGAACTTCTTGAAAGATATCGTCTTGTTCTAATAAAGCTAAGTCATTCTTTTTTAACGGATCGCGATACGCAAGAATCGGAAAAATCAAAGGATCGCTACGACGATAGGCATAACTACGAGCTACGGACGCCCACGCGTGTTTGACTTCATTCGCAAAGTCGCCACTTTGGGGAACTTGCAATTTGCCTTGTTTCGCCCACAAAAGCAAACGCATGATGCTTTGCAATAGCAAAATCGCATCCTCTTTTCGTAAATCGGAAGTAGCATCCAAATTCAAAGGGATTTGATGTTCGCGAAAAGCCTTTTGATACAAAGGGAAGCCAGATTTTACCCGTACTAGGATGGCAAAATCACGATATTCGCAAGGACGGATATGCGGCTCTTTGTCTCGATCGTAAACCAAGAACTTTTGCCGAATTTTATTTTGGATGTCTTCGATAATGGCTTCGCATTCCCAAGCCTTACGATATTCGCTGACGCTAAGTCCTAAAGCAGGGTTATAGTCTTCATTTCCTTTTCTTGAAATCAAGCGATGCAATCCAAAGCTATCCGCCAATTGACGATGGGTAATATCATTGTCTTCTAAAGACATATAAGGCCCGGCACCAAGCGGATAATGCAATTGTTCTGCTTCGTTTTGGTAATCGATGCCGCCATGGTCTTTCGTCATGTAACTCAAGAAGAAATAATTGATGTCATGCAGCATCTTTTGTCCTGAGCGATAATTCAAATTCATGTCGATGACTTTGCCTTTTATAGGATCGTTTTGATAACTTTCTCGCCGTTTTTGAAATAACGCGACATTGCTGTTACGGAAGGAATAAATCGATTGTTTGGCGTCGCCGACACAAAATAAAGAAGCGTGTCGCCCATCTTTGTCACTTCGACATAAGGAATCCAAAAAAGCTTCTTGGAAATCGTTCGTGTCCTGATATTCGTCAATCATGATGTAACGATAATGACTGCGAATTTCTTCGGCTTCAGCCGCATAACGCTCGTCCGTGAGTAACGTCAAAGCAAAAGAGGAAATGTCTTGAAAGGTAAAAGAATTCGTGGTCTTTTGGTATTCCATCAAGCGAAGACGCAACTCCTTTTCCATTTGTAGCAGCAAGGCAATGTCATCGAGATAAAAGGAAACGGATTGCCTGAAATATTCCCATGGCAACGTTTCGCTTCGCTCTCTTATTGCTTTTGCTTCATCGTCAAAGAAAGGCTCACGCAACGCTTTATAAGCCTCGCGAGAGGCGGCAGCCATTTTGCGAGGAAGCTTTTTGGTGCTTTCTAAGAAAATATCTGAATCATTCAAAGCATCGCGATACGCGATAAAGAAATCGTTCGGATTTTGCTTTTCTAACAAAGAACGAATGCATTCCGCGGCCGGTGTCACATATTTTTGATCTTCAAAATGAAATGAGGTCACATTGGCTTCAAACACGTTGCGATTACCAAAAATAGAATGAATGTCGCTACTACTAAGCGGCGTTGCTTCAGAAGTGCGAATGGCTTCGTACGAACGAGCGAGATAGAGCGCTTTTTTTAATTTATTTTGAATGGAAATCATCTTTTGCCGTTGCAATAGGCAAATCAATTCCTCTGAACGATAACGTCCGCCTTCGTCATAGCCATGATAAAACGCTTCGCGATCGCTTGGGGTCAATCCACTTAGTTTTTGATAGAGTTCTAAAACAAGAGATTTGGTGTTGGTATCCTCTTTGGCATCGAAATGAGACAGCGTTTTTAGTAAACGTGCGCGGAGAGCATCATCTTCATAATATCGAAGGAAGATTTGGTCCAAGATTTCTTGTGCTTTCACTTCAATGACTGCTTCCGAAGCGACAGAAATCGTATCGGAAATTCCTAATTTCCCCGCGTAATGTTTCACCAAATATTGGGAAAAGGAATCAAATGTTTGAATATTGGCTGACTCCATTTGTAAGGCCGTATCGGGATCGTCTTTGAACGTTTTGATGATTCGATCCTTCATTTCGTGAGCAGCATTGTTCGTAAAAGTCAGCACCAAAATCTCAGAAGGTTTTAATTGGCCGCTAGAAATCAAACGATGGACGCGTTCGGAAAGGATCTTCGTTTTGCCGGATCCCGCCCCGGCGGAAACAAGAACATTTTGTTCTAAAGGCGCATCTAAGGCAGCCTGTTGCGCTGGATTCCAACCCATATTAGTTCTCCCCTTCTCTCTTTTCGGCGCGCTTTTTCCAAAATTGTCGAATCGCGTTTTGATAGCTCTTTTTATCGGAATCGCTGTGATAACAGATGTCCAAATAAGGGCAATATTTGCAATGCAAAGAACGATCCGTCGCTTTGAGATCACTTGAAGTTGGAGCAATAGGGAAATTCGCTCGTTCGATATTTTCTAGAATGTTTAAAATGGCATCGTTACCCATTGCTTCTAATTCTTGCAATGTCCATGCATAAGTGACAGAACTGCGTCCTTCTTTTCCTTTGACAGGAGTGACTTCGTCCGAAAAACGAAGTGATCCATCGTAAGAAAGATATTGCGCGGTGGATGCCTTGTATTTGCCATCGTCTTGATAGCCGGTTTTGTCGGTAGCGGCCCAATAAGACTCATCCTCCAAAAAAGCGCCGCAAATCTTGGCATCTTTCCCACTTTCTTGCAAAGGAAAAGCCGGCGGAGTATTGCTTCCTACTGTAGAGATCCCCCAACCTCCTAAAATGCCTCCGCCGGTAAAGGATTTTTCGTTCTCTAGGTGAGCAATTGCCCAAGCATAAAATGGCAATTGCAACGATCGCCCATAAGGGATTTGATGATAATCGAATTTCTCGACACCGCTTTTGTAATCCACAATCGTGTAATAAACGGCTTCTTCGCTTTTTGTCCAAACAATTTTGTCAATCCGTCCTTTAAAGTGATATTGGTGATGGGTTTTGGGATTCGTCAAATCTGCTTCAATTGGCAATTCCGCGTCAGTAGAGCAATCCACTGCATTCATATGGCTTCGCCATCCTCTTGCCTTTTCCCAATAGGGCCGCACAGCCATGGCAGCCAATTCCAAAAAGGCCGCTTCTTTGCCAGTAAACGGCATACGATTCCGTTCTACGCTCTCGCGATAAGCCTTTCTTCCCCGCTCCAACGCTTCTTCAAAAGAAGCATCGCGATGCATCGCATTTTCAAAGACAGCGTGGATGAAAGTGCCTAGCCACATTCGATAATAATTGCTCGGAACGGAAGGAATCACTGCGTTTAGATAATAAGCGAAGGGGCAAAGATAATAGGTTTCTAAATTGGTAATAGACCAACTTTGTTTTTGTGAAAAGGCAGAAAAATCCACCGGTTGATAGGCGTGAGAATAAGAACGGTATTCCCCAATGGCATGATGGCACAAGGCGGCGTCATATTGGCTAGCCAAATAGAGTGCTTGCGCAGAAGCAGAATAGGAACCATGAGAAGAGAATTCTTTTCCGGATGGATCGGCCTTGATTCCGTTTTCTTCGACAAAAGGAGAATCATAAATATGATCTTGCAAATGAAGCAATGGGCGAGAAAGCAACGCGATGTTCATGCGTTCCAAATAATTTTTCTTCAAGCGCGCATCGAGTTTCGTTTTTACATAAGAAGGGTTTACCCCAAGTTCTTCTAGTTCTCTATCGGTAAAAACATTGTCGTTCGCGTATACTCGATAAAAATCGCCATACTGGAAATTGGTGACATAAACAACGGCATTCGGATCGAAAGAATAGTCATTCACGACTAGAATTCCTCGATCATTTGAAGGATAAGAAAAGCGTTGTGCTTGCACGATTTCTAATAAATTCAAATAGGCATAATCGAATCCTTCTTTGGATGCAAGGGTCTCTAAATCGTAGGTCACAATGAGTTGATGCAACGTAGCCAAATCCGGATTGGCAAGCTCTTCCTCTTGAAAATGCAGAGAACGAAGGTCATGAATGGAGCACATTTTTTGTTGCACCGCAACGATTTCTAAAAATGGCTTTGAGAAGGAATAATAACAGGGCAGCTGGAACAAAGAGGAACAACAATCAAGATAAAAGAGATCCGATGCATCGCGAACCAAAATGCGGATGCGTTCCTTGTCTTCCGGATGATTCTTTAACCGTTCGCGAATTGAAGAAAAAATAGAAAAATATTGGCGATATTTATTCGGATATGGAACAAATGAATTGGGATGAAATAAATTGACTCCATCCAAATCCTGGAAAGACAAATTCATATAAGAGAGATGGGAGGCGAAAAGTAAACGAGGCAATTCCCGGTCTTCATTACGCTCAAAAAGATAGATGGTGCGATTTTGAAATTCTTTTATTCCTAAAGCGTCACGTGTGAAATAAGCCAGTCTTTCCATCTCTTCATAAAGGGAGTCAAAAGAAGCATTCACTCCTCGTTTGGCGACACGAAGAATTTTCTCGTATTTTTTCGCTTTGTTATATTCCATCCCGTGTGAGAGCAAAAAAGGCAATGGATCCTTAGCAAAAGAAATAGAAAGACGATCGAGCACTTCTTCAGGAGTTAAAAATTTCACATTCCATGAAGGATGACATTTCTCTTTCCACGCATAAAGCAAAGGATAATATTCTCTTAAAGCAACAATGATGGCAGGCTTATTCGTATCCATTGTTTTTTCCTGGGATTAACGCCTCTCTATTGTAACGGAGAAAACAGAAGGCTAAAACAATAATTTTATTAATAATACAATGTTATTGTATTATTATAACTCATAACGTTCACTAAGGGATTTTGCTTCGATGATGGCGCCTTCTTTTAACCATTCGTCCACGATGCCATAAACCGATCCGATTTGACGGGCGAAAGGATAATAATCTTCGCCTTTCTTTCGTGGCGCACGATCTAAAAGCAAAGCATAAATTCCGTCATAAAAAAGATGACTTTGCTTCGCGTCATATAATGTCATTAACCGTTTCTTTAACATCACCACTTTTTCCCAAAATTCAAGCGAGTCAAAAGACAATTCTTCACCTTTTGGAAAGACGGTCTCAAATTCTTTTTTGAAAGATTGAACAACGACATCTTCTAACGAATCAAAATTTCGATAAAAAGAATTGCGACATACCCCCGCTTTTTCCGTAAGCTCAGAAATGGTGATTTCGGAATAGGGTTTCTTTTCCATCAGTAAAAACAGTGCACGCGTGATGTATTCTTTAACAATAGTATTGATTGAATTCATATTGTAACAAATGTTCCTTGTGTATCAATTGTGACATATTAAACAAATTATGCAATCAACATTTTTAAAAAAATAAAGAGATTGAATATTTATTTACATTTGAATTAATCGCCACATTAATTTTTTCTGTTTTCTAGTTTGAAACGTCTTTCTCTCTAAATCAAAATATCTCTGTTTTTTCGATAAAGAGAAAACGTCAAGCTTAAGCATAACGCTTAATATTAGCAATCCACCGCCCCTTTTTGGTCGCTTTTTCAATGCCAAGAAAATAGAATTTTCCTTTCCCTTGGACGGAAATGCGAGTGTTTGGCATGATTTCTTTGCTGGGAGATAAGCAATCACCGCCGTTTACAAAAACATGGCCTTCGCGGATTAATGTTTGCGCGTCTTCGCGTGACAAAGAATAAACTTCCGCTAATATGCAGTCGATTCGAGGTGATGCAATCACGATTTGAGCATCTTCAAATTGAGGCTTCGCCTTACAATCCTTTGGGGTTAATATTTCTCCCGAAACTGCCGTGTGGCGAATGCTCGTGACGTTTTCTAAAATCTCTTTTGCCGCATTAAGAATCACCATGACATAGATGTCATCGCCATCGAACAAAATGTCGCCAAAGTTTTCACGCTCAAAGCCTAAATTCATAAGACTTCCTAAAACATCGCGATGTGTTAACGATTCGGCGTAACGTTTATTTTTTGGATAAAAGTGAAGACAGGAGATTCCTTCTCCATGACGTATCCTTTCACGAACTTCGTCTTCTTTTTCTTGTGGAGGCAAAAAGAAAAAACAGCGACGTTCTGCTTCGTCATATCCGCCTTCCGCAAAGAAAGCGACGTCGTGATAAAGATAAGAATAGGTTTCAGAAAAGGAAATATGTAAAGGCTTTAACGCTTCGTTTTGTTCGCTTACGCTTAAAAATTTGGTGGATGTCACCAAGCGACGTGTTTTAGCTCTTATCGAAAGCTCTGTCATTCTTCCTTTCCAAAATTCAATGTCTTCCATTTTTTACTCCTTGATTCTTAACAAATGCTTTTTTCCAAAAGAAGAGATCAACAATTTTCCCTTTGCCTTTTCTTCTTGAATAAAACGATTAAGTACTGATTTGCACGTAAGGGCTATTTAACCTTTCGAGCAATATTATTCGTGCCATCTATCGATGACTACTCATTTCAGGGAGTTATTGGCGGATGAACGAAGCCCTGGACTTGGCGGTTCTCTTCGTTCGCCCACCAATAGCAGAACCGCCAAAACACAAAAAACAAACCCAACGGCGGAAGCCTCAAGGCTCCAAGGTCCTTGCGGCCCGCCTTTTCCGGCATGGAAAAACAAGACGGATTGGACACAATGATCGCCAGTGCGGCGAATGCCTGGTACGATGCCAAGCATCCAGTCCAGACGATCGATGAAATTAAGATGATAAATGGTCTGACCGTTGAAGAGTGCCGCATTGATCGCAAACGGCTTCGGAAAGCCTTCGATAAAGAAGGCGAGAGAGGCTTCGCTGCCCCATGTCGCCAAAGAGTCATACATGATCGACGGCGGTGAAAGAAGCCATTCCCTTTTGGCGGCCGAACTCAATGCGGAGAGAACGATCTACCCAACCAAGACGGCCAAAGCCCCCCTAGCGAAAAGAACCCCATGGACCCGATCAACAAGCCCATAGGACGTTCAAGCGATTTATGAAAAGCCACGGCGGCCTCAAAAGATCCCGAACCCAGGATTGGCGCAACCTCTTTTCTTTCATCTGGAACCATCACGGGAACCTCCCAATGATGGCGAGAGACATGCTCCAACTGCTCATTTCGACTCACGATGCAGTCAGATATAGGAGCGTGATTGCCAAAAACCCCGATGAACACGAGACTAGGTAGCCCTTACGTGCAAATCAGTACTT
>CADAUN010000020.1 GCA_902791085.1 uncultured Erysipelotrichaceae bacterium
ACAACTGGAGGCCCCAGGCCGGGCTGGGGAAGATGGCGCCCGCCGAATTCAGGGAATATCTTTTGGCTAAGCCGATCTGCCTTCCCGTCCCCGTCGCCGTGGCGAGAGAAAACGGGAACCCCTCGCTCGGGGTTCCCGTTTCTCAATGATCAGCGCCTTTTTTAAATGTGTCCTTGACATGGGGTCCACATTACTTGTTCGCGGCCCTTTTCTCTATATCCATATTAATTGATGTAACAAATTTGCTGTTTTTCTAGCAGAGGATAAGAGACAAGCGTTTTTTCTTCTATTGATTCATGACGAAGTGCCACGGCATTAATTCGACTGTTGTCATAAGTGCGATAGTAATAAATTCCTTCTTCCATATTGCAACATGAAGAATAGATGGTGATTTCGTAACGTTGATTTCCCAAATCGCAACAGCCACGCGGTTGTTCGACAGATGCCAAAATATGGAAAAATTGGCTGACAGAAGACATTTCGTCTTCTTCGCATAGCGAATTGTTTCTTACAAAAGCGGCTTTAACAAAACGAGAAGGAGAAGAAAGATCGCCAGGAAGACCCATCGCCCCCATGCCCCGGCTATAGGAAGGCAATGGCAAATGAGGAGCAAAAGTAGCGGGAGCATCCTTTGGCGATAAGTGTCGATAGTCCACTAAACGGTGAAGTTGTTCATCAAATGTTGGATTGTTCGTCATGACTCCAACGGGATTGTCGTAGACTCGGATGCCGTCTTTGGTGGCTTCTATCACCACGCATTCTTTTTGATCCGCCATCATCCAGTGAAGCGGAGAATTAGGCAGTGAAGGAGAAAAAGGGAGGTCAACTAAGCGAAGATGAGAAAAAAGAAGACGCGCCTCCTTGACGGTTCGGTATTTCCCAAGGCAATAGGGAATGAATTCATAAGGAGCAAGAAGAATGAAGCCATCTTCTTCTCTGGCTGGACCATAAAAGGCATTGTCAGGAAAATTTAATCCGGCCATGGAAAGACCGTATTCATTCGTGGCATCGTAATATAAAGGATAATTATCTTGTACAAAAGCCATCCCAATCATAGCGTAATGGGAAAGAAGCGGCTTCTCTTTGCGTAACAAAAAAGGATAATTTCTTGGCGTGATGGTCACGCTTTCGCGATAGGAATAATCTAAATCCAAATTACGACCAAAATAATGATGCTTAGAAGCAAACGTAACACAAGTGCACATGGTTTGTTCTCCTTTGTCACATTAGCATAACACGAAAAACAAATCGATAAGAAAAAAGTGGACCAGTTCAAACCGATCCACTTGTTAACTCTGCTAGAAAGAGTACTTGATTTCTTCCAGGGAAGATTACAATTTGCGGTTGTAGTATTCGATGATTTGGGCTTCGTTGATGTCTTTTGGAAGTTCGTTACGTTCGGGTAAGCGAGCGAAAGTGCCTTGGAACTTTTCGGCATCAATGGTGAGATAAGCCGGGATTGCCGGTTTGCCTTCAATGGAAGCTTTGACAACAGCCAACGGTTCTTTGTCTTTGAAACCAATGACATCACCGACATTGCAAAGATAGGAAGCGATGTCGACTTTTTTGCCATTCACGGTGACATGGCCATGATTGACCAATTGACGAGCTTGAGCACGGGTCTTAGCAAAACCCATACGATAGACGAGGTTGTCTAAGCGGCTTTCCAAGATGCGGAAGAAAGCAAGACCGGTGACGGTTTTATCTTTCTTAGCAATCATGAACAAACGACGGAATTGACGTTCATTCAAGCCATAAAGCTCCTTAAGCTTTTGTTTTTCTAACAACTGAGCACCATATTCAGATGGTCTCCGTTTGCGGTCTTGGCCATGTTGACCAGGGCCATAGGCTCTCTTCTTGAGCTCATCGCCCGTTTCGAGAACACTGAAATTGAGGTGGCGGGATTTCTTCCATTTGGAACCCGTAAATTTAGACATATTGATGTCTCCTTTCTTTGCGTTCACAAAGTCCAGAGGGCTCTTCTTCTTTTCCGGGTGTCGTCCTGTGATTTCGGGGCTTCTAGCGAATCCTTACTTTGTGTGAGCGGACGACGTCAGACGAAAAGGTAGCAGCCTGCTAGCGTTCACGCAGGTATAAATATACGTTTTCTTCTTTCTATCGTCAACGAAAAAACGTGCGGATTCCGATTTTCATCTTGCCTAGAAAGCGCGCGCACGTGTTATAGTTATGAAGGACCTTGTACGAAGGTTAGTAATATGGATATTAAACTCATTGTTCTTCTCATTGTTCTTGCTGTGGTTGCGGTGATAGGCATTGCTTTGCTGGTTTATTTTGTCTTTATCAAGCGGGGCGTTTTAAAAAAGAAAGCTTTAAAAGTCATCGGCGATTATGATCACGAACATTCGATTCTTTGGGGAGAAATTGATCACTCGATTTCTCGCTTAAAAAGCATTGCCGACGTCAACATCCTTTTCATTGATCAATACAACACATGGAAAGGCCGTTTTAATGAAGTTCGCGATGCATCAGATGCGAATGCCCAATCGCGCGTGAATGCATTAAAAGACGCGATGGAAAACCGTCATTGGAAAGAATTGCGGGTTTCTTTGCCTAACGCGCGTAAGGAAATCGACGACTATATTCAGCAAGTCGATATGTTGCGCGATGGTTTGCAACAGGTATTCCGTCCGGAAGACGAAGCCAATGAGATTGCAGCCCAAACGCGGGAACAATATCGGATCGTGAAACAAAAATTCAATGGCAGCGCGGATGATCTGGCCTTGGTTGCCGAAAGCATTGGTTTATTATTCCGCCGTATTGACGCCTTGATCGATCGCGCTTCTGACGCCCAAAATAAAGCCAATTACACCGATGCGAAAGAACTTTATACCAACCAAATCGGAAAATTGTTAACCGAAACGGGAACCTTGCTAGACGTTTTGCCTAAAATCTGTTTGGATTTGACCAATGTATTGCCGGATAAAATCTCTTCTTTGCGTCATCGTTATGAGACGTTAACTGCAGAACATTATCCGCTGACTCCGATTATCACCCCGCACGACATTGACGCTATGGATGAAGAAGTGGGGGCCCTTTGCACCAAAGTAAAAAGCTTAAATAACACCGGTGTCTCCGCTGCGATTGAGAATTTTTTCTCACGCATCGATCATACGAACAACGCTTTCGACGAAGAAATGAAATCCAAAGAAATTTATGAAAAAGAAAGCGACTCTGTTTATCGGGAACAATATCAATTAAGTCAAGACTATGTTGTGCTCACGAATAACATCAAAACCATTAGCACCTATTATTTGCTAGGATCCGATGAACTAAAGCAAATGGAAGACATTCGTAATGCGATTGATGCTTCTGCTGAAGCGCGTACCTTATTTGACAATTATGCTCATAGCAATGTTCCGCAGCTTTATTCGGTATTGGTGGAGAAAATGCGAGATTTGCAAAAAGCAACTACCTCAGCACGTGCTTCTTATGATGCATTCATGACTTATTTGAAATCCTTAAAAGAGAACACGAATAAGGCCTACGCCTCGATTCAACGCGATTATCAATTGGTCAAAGAAAAAGAAGAAGCGGTACGTTCTCTTCATGTCGCCTCTTTAAGCGAACGTTATGCGCCACGTTTTGACACCGTCCATCAGCAAATCGATGCCTTATGGGATTTGCTGCAAGCAAGACCAATCAACGTTAAAGCGATGATGAATCAATTGCATGACTTAGAAACGCAAAGCGACGTTCTTTTCCAGGAAGTGGACCAAGTGAAAACATCGTTAGAAAAAGCGGAAGCTGCCATTGTGGCGGCCAATCGTTTCCGCATGTTAGGATCTGCGGAAGAACAGACGGTTCATCAGGCAGAAGTTTTATTTCAGAATGGTTCTTTCGCCGAAGCAGAGGAAGCGGCAAACCGTGTTATAGCCGCCCATAAAGAGTAATTATCTATGATATTTTTTGATAATGCCTCTACGACTTTACCAGCGCCGGAAGTCTTAAAAGTCTATACCGAAACGGCCCAAAACGATTATGGCAATCCTTCGTCGACTCATGCATTTGGGCGCGAAGCGAACCGCCTATTAGAAACGGCACGTCATTCGTTAGCCGAGGATTTCGGCGTAGTCAAAACGCATCGCGTTGTCTTTTTAAGCGGGGCTACCGAAGCCAATAATTTTTTCTTACGTGGCGTGGCGATGCGTTACCAAAATCGTGGCAAACGGATTCTTACTTCAAACGTGGAGCATCCGAGCGTTCGTAACGTCTGCCAGGAATTAGAAAAAGAAGGCTTTGAAGTCGTTTATCTCCCAGTGAACGCCAAAGGTTACGTAGAACCAAAAACCTTAATAGAAGCGATGGATTCCAAGACGATTCTTGTTTCGATCATGGCCGTTAATAATGAGACCGGGGCAATTAGTCCGATTGGAGAAATGGCAAAGATTGTGCATCGTTACCCAAAGGCCTATTTCCATGTTGATGCCACCCAAGCCGTCGGAAAAGAGAACATGCCCTGGCAAGACATCGACGCGTTTAGTTTCTCGGGTCATAAGATTCATGGCTTAAAAGGAACGGGTGCGTTGCTTCTTCGTTCTTCGGTTATGCCTTCGCCCCTTCATATCGGTGGCGGACAAGAAGGCGGACTTCGTTCAGGAACGGTCGATGTGCCAGGCGCCGTCTCCTTAGCGCTCGCGGTCCATATCGCGCATACAAAGCGGCAAGAAAACTATGCCCACGTGAAAGCCATCCATGATGAACTTTGGAACTATCTTTCTCAAAATCCCGAAGTCCGCTTGAACTCACCGTTAGAAGGGTCGCCTTATATCTTGAATTTCTCCTTGCTTCATAAGAAAGCATCCGTCGTTGTGGAAGCATTGTCTCATGACGGCATCTATGTTTCTAGCGTCTCTGCCTGTTCTTCGAAAGGAGAACCCATCTCTTATGTCTTAGAAGCCATGGGCAAAAGCGAAGGCGATGCGAGAAACTCCATTCGTCTTTCGTTTGACTCTTCTTCCACGTTAGCAGAAGTCAAAACATTCGAACAAACATTCCAAAGCATTTTAGAAAGGACCGTAAATCGATGAAGTGCGATACGTTGATGATCCATTATGGCGAGCTCTCCACCAAAGGGGAGAACAAACGCGCCTTTATCCGTGAATTAGCCAAAAACATTCGTCATGCCTTAAAAGATTTTCCTACGTTAGAAATCACTTATGACCGTGACCATACCTACGTTAAACTTCATGATGAACCGGTAGAAGAAGTGCTGCCGCGGTTACAAGGCGTCAGCGGCATTCAACGCATTTCCCTGGTCTATCAAAGCCCGAAAGATTGGGACATCCTAAAAGAAAATGCCTTGTCGTTACTGCAACAAGAAAAAGGCAAAACTTTTAAAGTCCGTGCCAAAAGAGCGGATAAGTCTTATCCCATCCATTCGATGGAGATGATGCAAAAACTAGGCGAGTATCTTTTAGAGCATGGCAACTTTATCGTTGATGTCCATCAACCGGACGTCGTGTTAAACGTGGAAATCCGGCAAGATGCGGCTTATTTGTATGCGCATTCCTATCCAGGCGCTGGCGGTTATCCGTTAGGAATGAATGGCAAGGCCATGATGATGTTAAGCGGCGGCATCGATTCTCCGGTGGCTGCCTATCTTTTGTTACGTCGTGGCATTCGCATCGAAGCGCTCCATTTTGCTGCCCCGCCCTATACGAGTGACGCTGTCTTAGACAAGCTCAAAGACATCTTAACTCAATTAAATGTCTATCAAAGCGATATCCGTTTGAATATCGTCCCTTTCACAAAATTGCAGCTTGCCATCTATCAAAACATCGATGAACCTTATTGCATCACCATCATGCGCCGCATGATGTACCGCATTGCGGACCGGGTGGCAAAATCTCATCATTGCCTTGCCTTGGCGAGTGGAGAATCTGTGGGACAAGTCGCTTCTCAAACGTTGGATTCCATGATTGCCATCAATGCCGTAACAAATTATCCAGTCTTGCGTCCTTTGGCGGTTTCGGACAAAGTCGAAACCATCGAATTGGCAAAGAAAATTGGTACTTACGATATTTCGATTCGCCCTTATGTGGATTGTTGCACGATTTTTAAGCCGAAAAAGCCAAAGACCAAGCCAAAGATTGAGGATTGCGAACGTTACGAAAGCCGTTTTGATTATGAATCTTTGATTGATGAATGTGCGAAGAACATCTCTGTTATCGTGATGGAAGACGGCGTGGCTACTCAATATGATCACGATGATTGGATTGAGCGGAATCAGGAAGCGAAGAAATAAGAAAAGAATGTGCGAAGGAGGCCCAAAAGTCTCAACCAACCGAGGGCCTATTCATATATGAAGTTCACCGACGAATTCAAATTGGAATTCGTTGGAAAGTACAAAAGAAGGCAAATGAATAGATAATTCGGGCAGGTCTCCCAAAAGGTTTTCTACAATTGTTTGCGATGCTGTAAATAACATAGGCCATATTTTTGGTGGTTTTAATCGATTTAAAAAGACAATTGCAAGATAAAATATATCTAAGTATATTAGAATTATAGGAACGACATATGAGAAAAAACTAACGGAAAATGTTATGTCTAGTTGTAATGAAGTAATGGGTAAAGTCGCCTTTTCTTATGATTTAATTTACATAGGTCTGCCGTCTTATGTAGAAACAACTATCCCTAATTGTCGCTACTACAAAAACCCTCTGTGTCTCACCGCTTCCAGACCAGATAGGTGATAGTTTTATTTGCCATGATTGTCATTCGAGACCTTATCAAGCGTTACGGCCGCAAGACAGTTTTAAACGGCGTTAGTTTTTCTTTGCCTTCAGGCAAAATTTATGGTCTTATCGGCTGCAACGGAGCAGGCAAGACTACCTTATTGAAATGCATTGCTGGTTTAACATCCTATCAAGGCACTATCCTTTGGAATCACGTTTTGTTTGCAAACCGTCCCTCTTCCGCTCGTCTTGGTGTAATGATTGAAAATCCTGTTTTTTTCGATTCGTTAACGGGACGGGAAAACTTGTCGTTGATCGCAAAACTTTTTGATGATCCAAGTGTTGTTCATATTGATGAGGCGATTGCAGCTGTAGGCATGTCTTCTAAGGCAAACGATCGTTATTCGACCTATTCGTTAGGCATGAAACAACGCCTTTATTTTGCTTATGCCATGATGGCTGACCCCGAGATTCTTTTACTAGACGAGCCGTTTAACGGCGTTGATCCAGTAACGACAAACGTTTTCGAGAGACTCCTTCGAAAAGAAAAAGAGAAAGGCAAAATAATCCTTATTTCTTCTCACCAGATCCGCGAGTTACAAGAACTGGTGGACGGGGCCTTGATTCTAGACGAAGGCAAAATTGCTTTTCAAACAGAAGACGCTTCAAACACCGACCTCATGGCAAAATTCCTTTCGATTGCCGCCTCCTCGGAAGGAGGATTGCGATGAAGGGAATGTTACGTTATCGGATGGTGGAGGGAAAAGAAAGTTACAAAGTTCGTATTTTTGTTTTGATCGTCATCTTTGCTACGATATGCGCGGCGCTTCTTGCTTATTATTCGCGCGATCCCTCCGATGATTATCATTCTTATTATCCTTTTCCGTTAAAGGGCTACGTATTTGCCTCCGCCATCCATCATCTTTTGATTTTTATGCATCCGACGTTCTCGTTTTTCTTAGGAATTTTCTTCAGCAATTGGTTTTTGACGAGTGATTTTCAAAGCGGGCGTTTTCGCATGATTGCCATCGCCGGGCAAGGAAAGAAACAGTTTTACCGCATGAATTCGTTCCTTGGAATCGGCATCGGTTTGCTTTTTACTATGTTTTTGTGGCTTTTGCTTTTCCTTATGACCATTCCGTTGTGGTCAACTTCTTTTTGTGACATGGTGAATGATACCTGTGTCAGTGCTTTATTACTGTCGTTCCTTCTTTTCTTAATTGGTTTCTATGGAGCCACATTGCTTGCTCTGCTTCTTCGAGATTCGTTTCTTGGCGAGGGCATATTGATTTTGACGTTCGCAATTTTTTGGATTGTTGCCACTAATATCACCAATGCCAGTGCGACTCCACACGAAAAGATTCCCCCTATTATCTGCTGGATTCCTTTGGGAGGATGGGCGCATCTTGCGCGCTACCCCTTTCAAGCCTCTATGTGGGTCCCTTTCCTTGGCGGCATTCCTTTTCTTTTTGCTTTATCTTCACTTAGCGAACTTGTTTATGAAAAAACGGAAGCATAATTCTTTTGTCGCTGGATTTTGTTTTGCATGGTTGCGCGTTCGTTGGGATTCGCGTCTTCTTATCGCTCTTTTTGTCTTGCTCGCCACATTTATTGCCTTGGCGTGTCTTCTTGCGTGGGAGCCGGATTTCATCCATCAAGATCCCGATTTCTCCCGTTTTTTCTTGGAGTGCGCCGATCGCGCAAAGGCGTTAAAGAACGAATATGACAATAACGGGGACATCGATACGCTTTTAAAGGCGCGTTATTATGAAACGCTTAGCGATGGAAAATGGTTGCCAACGCAATATTATTTGCTCGGTGGAAATGGAGATTTCAATGAGCATTTTCTTAGGGAATCCATCACGACAGCTCGGCTTTTTTCTTTGCCATCATTCTTATTTCTCCTCGCCGTCATTCTTGCTTGGCCACTTTTTCTTTCCGAAAGCGCCCGCGTTTTTCGACGTAACGTCACACTTGCTTCTTATCCGCGCTGGCATTTTGAGATCGGAGTGTTGTTGGCTTATGGATTGTTGCTATTCATGGCTGCAACGATTGGCTGTGCCGTTATCTTCGCCCTTGCTTATCCGCGCGAAGTGCTGGTTTTTAAAGCAGGCGAATGGACTTTTCATTCTGCGTATCTCTTTTGGATTCGTTCTTGGGTCGCTGGAACGATTTCTTTATGGCTTTTCGGCTTCTTAATCGTCGGGATTTTTTCTCGCTTGCCTGCCCGTCCTTCTTTCAAACGAGGCGCGATTCTCATTGCCGCTATCTTGGCTATCGGCAGTCCGTTTCTCTTCTTCACCTCTCATGCATCCTGGGCGTTTCCATGGATTCGTGGAACGTTGTTTTACGGGCCGCTACTGTTAGAACCCCTTTCTTTGACGGATGTTTTGCTATGGGTTTTGCAAGGCGCGGCCATAGCTGGCACCGACGTTTTCTTGTATTTTGGTCCGCGACACAATAAAAATTAATGCTTGCACCTCAAAATAGATGGTCGTTCTTGTTTTTATCGTTTTCTTTGATTCTCCGTTAAGCCGTCGCTTGAAAACAAGATTTGATTTTTATGTAAACAAGGTTGCACGCTCTTTGATGGAAGAAGTGCTGCATGTTCCAAATAAGAAGACATGAAAATGCAGCAAAAATGAATATGACTTCAATTAAACTTCAATGCATTTTTCTGATATAAAAAAGTTGGCTATCTATCGTAATTATCAATCATTATAGAAAAAGAAAAACCGCAGCTTCCTGCGGTTTGTAGAAGATAAAGTCCTTAGGCTAAGGCTTTCTTTGCCATATCGCAAAGGTTCGCGAAAGCTTTGGGATCGTTGATGGCCATTTCGCTTAACATCTTGCGGTTTAATCCGCCGTTTTCTTTGCTTAAGACGCCGGCTTTGGTCAATCCATTGATGAATTGAGAATAAGAAAGTCCGTTCATACGGCAGGCGGCGTTGATCCGCTTGATCCAAAGTTTACGATAATCGGATTTGCGGTCGCGGCGGGAAACGTAAGCGTAGTTGTAGCCGTGGAGAACTTGTTCTTTGGCGGTCTTGAAGAGAAGATGCTTGGAACCGAAGTATCCTTCTGCTTGATTGAGAATCTTTTTGCGGCGTGCCCGTGTGGCGACGCTATTCTTTACTCTTGCCATGTTGTTGCTACTCCTTACTTCTTACGAGAGACGAGTCCTTCGGTGCGACGGACATCGATAGGATTCAAATAATAGGCTTCAGCGAGATGTTTTCTTTGTTTTCTCGTTTTGCGGGGGGCCAAGTGACCCATCCCAGCGTGGTGAACTTTGATTTTTCCAGTGCCCGTGAAGCGAACGCGCTTCGAGAGGGTACGGCTAGATTTCATTTTCGGCATGTTGTTTTCTCCTTCATTTCTTCTTCGCCGGCGCGAGAATTTCGTTGTACCATTTCCCTTCCCAATAAGGGGCTTTATCGACAATGGCAACGTCTTGCAGAACTTCGTTGAAGTGGGTCATCACATCTTCGCCGATTTCTTGGTGGCTCATTTGCCGACCACGGAATACGACACAAACTTGGACGCGATCGCCTTCCTCAAGACATTCTCTGGCTTTACGCGTTTTGGTTTCCAAGTCATGCTGACCAATTTGCGGAGTCAGCTGGATTTGTTTCAATTCTTGTGTCTTTTGATTCTTGCGGCGAAGCTTGTCTTGCTTTTGCTTTTCGAATCGGACTTTTCCGTAATTGCAAATCCGGCAAACAGGTGGGTTGGCGGTGGGGGCAACGCAATAGAGATCCAAACTGTAATTCATGGCCAAAGCGTTGGCTTGGCGTGAACTCATGATTCCTAATTGCTCCCCTTGGGGGCCGATGACGCGCACTTCCGGATAACGGACGTTTTCATTAATGGGTTCATTCTTCCGTTCCGGGGCTCTACGATTGCTATTGTTGAAGTATGGTATAAGTAATTCCTCCTCCGAATAAAATAGCGTGGCATTTCTGCCACGCACGCTTTCCAATTGGTTCTCACTTCGGAGTAGCGTATGCCGATTTCCTAAGGAAGTCCGGCGAGCTCGTGGAAGAACTGCTTTCTACTTTATTGACGCAAAATATTATCCGCGTTTTTGTGCCCGATGCAAGAGAAAAGTTATTTTGTTGATGTGGGGGAAGAAGAATCGGCTGCTTTAGCTAAGATTTGTTGCTCATAAGCGGCTTCTTTTTCGGCATGCCGCTTGGCTAAGATTTCTTTGTGTTCATCCCATTCTTTGCCATGAAGCGGATAGAAGATCATTGCAATGAAACTCAGCACGCAAAGGATGGCAACAATGAGCATCCAGCAAAGAAAGACGCCATCTTTTGCACTTTGCGGTTGGGCGGCATAATTGACGACCGTATTGCCATTCGCATCCGTTGTGGTGAGATTTTGATCATATCCGTAAAAGCCGAACATCCAAACGAAGACGGCGTTTGCAATCGCTGAGGCAGGTTTGGTGATTAATGAATTGGTACCGGCATACATGCCTTCTCTACGTGCCCCATTTTTCCATTCGTCTTGATCGATAACGTCGCCATTGATCATGGGGATAAGGTATAAGCCGCCAGACAAACCAATGCCAATGAAGAAGAAAGCGATCAATAAAGCGATGTAATATTTGCCAAAGAAGGCACCCATAAAGCAACCTAGCGCCATTAGTCCCGTCATGATTAAAGTACAATTCCGGGCCCCGATTTTGTCTTTTAAAAACACGAAGGCAACCAAAGACAAGACTAAGCCAGCGCCTAAAGACAAATAGGCATAGAGTTGCGAATTTGCCCCAATCCAGCCATATTCGCTGGCTCCGGACCACATTTCAAAAGCAGGCGTCAATCCATCCATCAAGACGGCCATCGCATAAATGACCATCCAGGAAATCACTTCGAATAACAAGAACGAATAGTTTTTAAAGCATTCTTTAATGCTGTCCCAGAATTTTGGCTGCTCTTCATCTTTGACGTAGCCATTTTCGCGATAGAAGAAAGTGGAAACAAAGATAATTAGGCCGCATATAGCACCGACTCCCGCCATAATCCAAGGGAAGACGGACATGTTGGCAAATAAAGCCTTTAGCTGTCCGTTGACCACCATCGGAACGCCATAAGAGAAAACAGAAAAGGCAATATTCCATAAGAAGATCGGCGAACGCGCTTTGGAAGTGACGGCCATTTCATAAGGCATGACATAAATGGCGGACGCAACAGCGGTGTAGACCGTATCAAAGAGGAACAACATTAAAATCATTTGGAAGAATAAGAACCAGTCGTTCCCGGCCATCGCGGGGAAAGGAATCCAGCTCAAGATGAAGAATAAAGCCATCACTGGCGCCCCATATCGAATCCATGGGATGCGTCGTCCGAGATGATGTTTGCCTCGATCGGCCAAATAACCATAAATGGGATCGTTAATGGCATTCCAAATGCCAAATAAAATCCAAGCAATTCCGATGAAATTGTTGTCGAGATGCATGACGTTTTGATAAAAATACGTCACGGCAGTGCCTTCTGCGAAAGCTGCCAAGACACCGGTCATAGAATTGGCTAAACCAAGCCAAACCGCCGATGAAGTTTTGACCTTTTTCTCGTGGGCGGGTTTTGTCGAAATCGAATCCATACAAGCTCCTAATTTACTAATAATGTATTGTAAGCGCTTTCGAAAAAAAGAAAACAAAAAATATATTGTTAGTTTCCAAATTCAACGCAACACTTTCCTTGTAGAGAAACTTTAACAACTTTTTTATGATTTCCTTGCCTTCTTTGCTCTCAAAAGAAAGGAGAAGATATGAAAAAGAAAAGAGCAATGAAACGCTTGACGATCGACGACCGCATGGTCATTCAAGCTTGCCTGCTCGAAAAGATGAGCATCACAGAAATCGCCGCCAGGCTTCACGTCCACAAATCCACCGTTTCCCGCGAACTGAAGAACAACTCCGTCCACAAAAAAGGCAACGACGTCCCCTGCACCAGAAAATTCAACGGGCTTTGCAACAAATGCCCCATCAACGGGCGCTGCCCGCGAGAGAAAACCTATTACAACTTCATAGAAGCCGAAAAGAACAGCAAAAGAAAGCGCTCCCTTTCCAGAAGCGCCCCAAAACCCCCGAATCCGCCATCCTTTCGATCGACGAGATCGTCTCCGAAGGTGTGTCTCTCGGCCAGTCGCTCCACCATATCTACGTCTCCAACCCCGTCTTGTCTTCTCTGGCTTCCGAGCAAACCGTCCGCAGGCTCTGCTATAAAGGCCTTCTGTCGGTCAAAGCCCATGAGCTGAGGAGATACGTGCGCTACAAACGCGGCTACGAAAAAGACGTCAAAGACGTCCGATTGAGGGACATCCGCGTCTTGATCGGAAGAACGTACCAAGATTACCAAAAGGAAGCAAAACGCCATCCGACCTGGAACGTCGTCCAATACGACTCCGTCATCGGGAAAAGGGAAGACAGAAGGGCCCTTCTGACGATCACCTTCCCCAAATACGC
>CADAUN010000021.1 GCA_902791085.1 uncultured Erysipelotrichaceae bacterium
CAGAGACTTCCTCGATATAGTGTTGGCCATAGGGAGTATTCTTGGCGATTTCATCCAAAATCTCCCTATCGTAATAGGCAATATGCAAATCGTCGGCTAAACGACGGCCAAGTTCGCGTCCGCCTGAGCCGAATTCACGACTAATGGTGATTAAGATAGACATGGTTTTACCTCTTTTTTATTTTAGCCGAACGAAAAGAAATTCGAAGAAAAAAGAGAAAAATTTTATTGCTTATGACGAATCGTGACCCCGCTGTCACCAAGCAAAACGACACTATGAGGAGGGACGCTGCGGGTCAAATAGACATCCCCGCCAATGGTTGAACCTTCACCCACCACCGTATCACCACCGAAAATGGCGGCATTGGAATAAATGGTAACATGGTCTTCTACCGTGGGATGACGTTTTGCGCCATGTAGTGCCCGCCCTTCTGCTAACGAAAGAGCACCTAAAGTCACTCCTTGATATAATTTCACGTGGTTACCAATCTGACACGTTTCGCCAATGACTATACCCGTGCCATGGTCAATAAAGAAATAATCACCGATGGTGGCGCCAGGATTAATATCAATCCCGGTTTTGCTATGGGCGCGTTCCGCTAAATAACGGGCTAATAACAACAAACCCATCTGATAGAATTCGTGGGCGATTCGATAATATAGGATGGCTAAAAATCCAGGATATTCTAACGCTACCTGTTGTTTAGATAAGGCGGCAGGGTCTCCCTCATAAATCGCATCAATGGAGGTATTTAAGGAACGACGAATTTCTGGCAAGGCAGCAAAAAAACGCGCCTTTTTCCCAGGGATATCTTGTGTGACTAACGGGCAAAGCAAAGCATCGAAATCGGCCGCGACTTGTTCGCCTAAAGCAAGAAATTCATGCTCATCATAAGCCGGGTTCAAATAATCAAACAACAAAAGCGACTTCGTGTCTTTCGCAAAAGAAAGAACGGCTTCTTCATTTAAACAAGAAGAGCGATCTTGGTTGGTAAATTGGGCTTGTAAAGCTTTAAGAGGCTCAGTCATAGAGCCCCTCCACCGAGAGATAACGTTCCCCATCGTCCGGTAAAACAGTGACAATGGTAGAAGACGGATGCAATTTGGCTAGACGAAGCGCAACTGCAACGTTCGCTCCCGAAGAGATGCCGCAGAAATAGCCTTCTTTTCTCGCTAAAAATCTAGCGTATTTGTAGGCATCTTCGTCCGAGCAAGTCAACACTTGATCCACTACACTTAAATCCATGATACCAGGTTTAAATCCCGCACCGATGCCTTGAATCTTGTGCGCTCCTTTTTTGCCTTCGCTAACAAAAGGAGAAGACGCTGGTTCGACTCCAATCGCTTGAACGGAAGGATCTTGTTCTTTTAAGTAACGGGAAACGCCAATGAGAGTACCGGCGGTGCCAAAAGCACTCACAAAGAAATCGATTTTCCCCTCGACTTGTTTTCGAATTTCCGGTCCTGTTGTCTTATAGTGAGCTTTCCAGTTATTGGGATTGTCAAACTGAGAAGGAATAAAAGAATTTGGATTTTCTTTAGCTAAGGCGTTTGCAGCAGCAATGCACGCGGTCATTCCGCCTTCTTTAATCAAACGGCATTCCGCACCAAAGGCTTGCATCATTTTCACCCGCTCAATCGAAGCGGAAGACGGCATAAACAATACGAGTTTTAATCCTAGGGAGGCGCAAACGGCGCTTAAACCAATGCCAGTATTGCCAGAAGTTGGTTCAATAATCAACGTATCCGCTTTGACTTTTCCTTCCTCTAAGGCAGCCGCCATCATTTCTTTGGCGGCGCGATCTTTGATGGAACCCGTCGGATTAGCCCGCTCTAATTTGGCATAAATCCGGGCATTCACCCCTTCCATTTTTTCCATTCTTGACAAACGCACGAGCGGCGTATTTCCAATGACATCAAATAACGAGTTATCCATGTTCATAACCTCTTTTCCTTAATAGAGTAAACGATATCTAACGAAAATTTCACTAAAATGCTTGAAAAGAAAACGCCCCTCCGTGAAAGAGAGGCGTCGCATCATGCTTCTTTAGTTTCCTTCGTAAGCGTCTTTTAAAATTTGGATCATGTCCGGGACCAATGGTTCGCGTGGGTTCGCCGGAGTGCATTGATCTTCATAAGCCAAATAGGCAATCTCTTCAAGTTTGCTTTCATATAAGGCTTTGTCGGGAATGATAGAAGCAAAGTTCATATCAATGCCGATGTCTTTGCCTAAGGCAAGAACGGCATCAGAGAGTGCTTTGGCGGCCTCTTCTTTGGAAGAGCAAGGAATACCAACCACTTTGCAGATGTCCATATATTTCTCGTCGCAGCAATATTCTTCATATTTCGGCCAAACGGAAAGCTTCGTTGGAGCGGTTCCGTTATAGCGGATGACATGAGGGAGAAGAATGGCGCAGGTGCGACCATGAACCGTATGGAATTCAGCACCGACTTTATGGGCCAAAGAATGGACTAAACCCAAGAAGCTATTGGCGAAGGCCATACCAGCAATCGTTGCTGCATTATGCATTTTCTCTCTGGCTTTCAAGTCATGCTTTCCGTCTTTGACCGCGCGAGGCAAATAGGTGAACACCAACTTGATGGCTTCTAAGCAAAGGCCATCGGTATAATCGCTAGCCATGACAGAAGTATAGGCTTCAATCGCGTGCGTTAAGACGTCCATCCCCGTTTCAGCCGTGCTTTTTGCTGGCAAATTCGTTGTAAATTCAGGATCGACAATTGCGATAGACGGCGTTAAAGAATAGTCGGTCAAAGGGTATTTCTTAAGGTGTTCTTTATCCGAAATAACGGCAAACGGAGATACTTCTGAACCCGTTCCAGAGGTAGTCGGAATCGCGATTAATTTCGTCTTTCTTCCGAGTTCTGGGTATTTGAATGCCCGTTTCCGGATATCCATGAATTTTTGCTTCAAATCATCGAAATTCACTTCAGGATGCTCATAGAAGATCCACATCCCCTTTGCGGCATCCATACACGAACCACCGCCTAAGGCAATGATGGTGTCAGGTTGGAATTGACGCATCAATTCCACGCCACGTTGAACGGTTTTGATGTCCGGATCCGGTTCCACTTCCGCGAATAATTGATAAGTGACAGGATTACGGCGGAGATTCAATTCATCGATAACGCGATTTAAGAAGCCAAGCTGAACCATCGAATGATCGGTGACGATAAAGACTTTGCCAACATCCTTGCAAGAACGAAGGTATTGAATCGAGTTGCGCTCGAAATAGATTTTCTGCGGCACTTTAAACCATTGCATGGTGTTTCTCCTTTTTCCGACTTTTTTGATGTTTAGCAAATTGACGGCACTGACGTTGCCTGCCACGGAGTTATGGCCATAAGAGCCACAGCCCAAAGTAAGAGACGGCAAGAAAGAGTTATAGACGTTTCCAATGCCGCCGAAGGTCGAAGGAGAATTCCAAATGATACGAATGGCTTTGACAATATCGCCAAAATGATCAGCCATTTCTTGGGTTTTGCAATGGATGGCAGCAGAATGGCCTAATCCACCAAATTCCAACATTTTTTCTGAAAGGGCAACGCCTTCCTCGAAGTCCTTCACACGATAGAAGCCAAGGACAGGAGATAGTTTTTCGCGCGATAAGGGTTCGTTAGGACCAACTTCGCTTAATTCCACGGCAATGATGGTGGTACCTTCCGGAACGGAGAATCCAGACTTTTCTGCAATCCAAGAAGCGGACATGCCAGCCACCGCGCCATTTAAACGCCCTTCCGCGACATTTTTGTCGCCTCGGCAAACGCCAAACATGAATTTTTCCAATTTTCGCGTTTCCTCAGGAGTCGCAAAATAGACATGGAAGCGTTCGAATTTCTTTTTCATCGCATCATAGATTTCGTCATCAATAAAGACGGCCGATTCAGAAGCGCAGATCATGCCATTGTCAAACGACTTAGAAAGAACGACGTCATTCACCGTCTCATCTTGATCGCAATCTTTGCAAATATAGCAAGGGACGTTGCCTGCCCCAACGCCTAACGCCGGTTTCCCACAACTATAAGCGGCTTTCACCATGGCATTGCCACCGGTGGCTAAAATGGTCGAAACGCCAGGGTGTTGCATTAAAGCCGTGGTCGCATCCATCGAGGGGTGTTCAATCCATTGAATGCAGTTTTCGGGAGCGCCTGCAGCAATTGCAGCATCCCGCATCACGATGGCAGCGGCTTTAGAAGATTGTTGGGCGTTTGGATGGAAAGCAAAGATGATGGGGTTACGGGTCTTCATCGAAATAAGCGACTTAAAAATAACGGTGGAAGTCGGGTTCGTCACCGGGGTAATGCCCGCGATGACGCCAACTGGTTCCGCGATTTCAGTAATGCCGGTCACTGGATCTTCAGAAATGATGCCAACGGTCTTCGTGTGACGCATGTTGTTCACCACATATTCGCACGCGAACAAGTTTTTCGTCGCTTTGTCTTCGAAGCAACCGCGATGTGTTTCATCAATGGCTTTGCGCGCTAAGTCGCCATGGTGGTCTAAGCCAGCTACTGACATCTTAGCCACGATATAATCGATTTTGTCTTGATCGTAAGAAGCAAAATCATTTAAGGCTTTTAACCCTTTCTTCACCAATTCATCCACTTCCGCTTCAGCGGCTTCTTTGGGTGAAATCTTCGTTTCTTTCTTTTCTTCAGCCATAGGATTTTCCTTTCGTTTTATTCGGTATATTTTTACCGACATTTATTATAATCGCCTACCCAGTTTGAATTAAGTAAAAAATTATTGATAACGCTTACATGAAAAAAAGAGACGATAGAAACCGTCTCTTAACAAAGAATCAATATTGACCGATAGAACGAAGATATCGTTCCAAAATTATCGAAGCGGCGCCTGAATCGATTTTTTTCTTTTTCTTCTTCGCCGATTGGCCGCTTTCATGAAAACGAGCCGCCGCTTCCACGGTGCTATTTCGTTCATCAACGGGATGAATGGGCACGGAAGGGAAAGCGATTTTTAATTGTTCGATAAACGAGGACACGATTGGCGTCATCTCACAAGGATCACCAGAAGGATAAGTCGGCCAACCAATCACAATCGATTCCACTTTTTCTTCTTTTGCCACGGCTTTAACAGCCTCTAGGGCTTCCTCGTATTCTCCCGCTTTAAATCGTTTCTCAGGCAAGGCCGTAATAAAACTGCCACTTCTAGAAAGGGCAATGCCAATCGATCCTTTTCCTAAATCTAAAGCAAGAATATTCTTTTCCATGAGGATAGTTTAAGACGTTCTAATCCTTTTGTGATTGAGAATGCTTTGCTGGTTCTTCTCTTAACTTGGCTTTCTTTTCGTCATTTGCGGTCACAAAAGCTCGTTCAAATTCAATTCTGTCATTTTGATGGGCGCGCTCGTTTTGGAAGCCAAAGAACAAGCAAAGCAAGGCCGTTAATAGAGAGAAACAACAAGCAATTAAGGTAGGATAATTAGGGACTTCTCCCGTTTGGAAATACGTGATAAATACGGGAATGATAAAACCGATTCCTAAGGCAGCAAAAATCACAAACCATCCGCAATAATAAGCTAGGGGCCGATATTTTCGATACATCCCAAAGATTTTGCTGATCACTTTCATGCCATCGCGGAAGGTATGAAGCTTGCTGTAGCTTCCTTTTGGGCGGTCGCGATAAGTAATGGTCATAGAACGAACCAATAGATTCTTCTCAACCGCGTGAATCGTCATCTCCGTTTCGATTTCAAACCCTTTGGATAGAACGGGGAAGGTTTTCACAAATTCGTAAGAAAAAGCACGATATCCCGTCATGATGTCTTTCACATGGCTATGAAAAAGACGATTGATAGAATGTCGCACAAGGTCGTTTCCAAAATTATGAAAAGGACGTTTGTTTTGGGTGTAATAGGCACCCGACAAACGATCTCCAATCATCATATCGACATGGTCTTCCAAAACGGATTTGACCATTTGAGGCAAAGTTTCTAACCCATAAGTGTCGTCTCCATCCACCATGACATAACATTCCGCGTCGACTTCACGGAACATTCGTCTCACCACGTTGCCTTTGCCTTGCAAGGGCTCATAACGAACAATAGCACCGGCAGCAAGCGCTTCTTTGACAGTATCATCCGTGGAATTGTTGTCATATACATAAACCACCGCTTCCGGGCAAAAATGCTTAGCGGCTTCTACCACTTTCCGGATGGTCAACGCTTCGTTATAACAAGGGATTAAAATCGCGATTTTATCCATAACGGTTCTCAATAATTACTTTCCGTTAAAATCATTAACAACGTTTTTCCGCGTTGGAATAACGGCTCTCCATAGCTATCATTGCAAAAATGATAACCCGCTTTCATTAAATATTCGCCACTATAAGTTTTGTGATCGAGATGGCATAGATATCGTTTTTTGGGATCTAAACCCCGTAATTTCCAAGTAAATTGGTAAGAATAGGGCCTGGTACGTTTGCAAAAACAAAGCGCCATCGCTTGGCTTTGGTCTTGAGACACAGAAATCATCGAAGAATATAAATCGTTATCGGCTAAATGATATAAAACCCCTTCTTGAATCACGTTGTGATGGTAGGTGCGATAAATCTCGCTGCCTCGTTTGAGCTCTTCTTTATCGGCATCCTGAAGTTTGGTGGGGTTCATTTCGTATCCATAGGTGCCAAACAAAGCCACATCGACTTTGGTGCGATAAGAATCATCTAAAGCGGCAGACACGTGAGAAGAAATCGCGCTTAAAGGATATCCTAAAGAAGTGTCGTATTGAATGGTTGCACGCATGCTGCCGATCGTATCGTCGCTGCACCAAATCTGCGGGCAAAAATAGAGCGTCCCTAAGTCAAAACGACCACCGCCTGAAGCGCACCCTTCAAAGAAAACCCCTGGGAATTCCTCACGTAATTGCCCTAAAAGATGAAAATAACCTAACGTTAAACGATGAGTGATTTCTCCTTGTTTTTCAGCAGGATAGAAATTAGAGAAATGTTCTCCCATCGCCCGATTGTTGTCCCATTTGACATAATCAATGGAATATTCAGACAAAATGGCGTGAATTTGTTTATGGATGGCTTCAATAACGACAGGAGAAGAGAAATCTAACCATAGTTGCGAACGGGTAAGACTTGACCAGTCTTTATTCTCTCCCATGCCAAGGACGTATTCGGGATGAGCGCGGAAAAGTTCAGAGTTAGGAGAAACCATCTCTGGCTCAAACCAAAGGCCAAAACGCATCCCTAATTGATGGACGTGATCAATCAAACGATGCAAATCGATTTTTTCCTGATTGACAGTCCAATCTCCTAAGCTAGAGGTGTCGCTATCTCGCTTGCCAAACCAACCATCGTCTAAAACAAAGAGATCAACGCCAAGCTCTTTCGCATGATCCGCATATTCCAAAAGGGAGTCCGTTGTGAAGTAAAAATAGGCGCCTTCCCAAGAATTAAATAGCAAAGGCCGGCTTTCCGTATGCGGTGCCGTCATTAAGTTTTCGCGAATTAACCGATGAAAGGTTTGAGACATGCCATCGATGCCGTTATGGCTATAGACCAAGACGGCTTCAGGGGTATAGAACGACTCATTTTTGCCTAATACCCAAGTGAAATCTTCATCGGAAATGCCGTAAACGATATGCAAAGAACGATCGGGCTCTGGAGAAAGACGCATTTTCCAGTTTCCAGAATAGACAAGGTTAAATCCAATCACCTCTCCATCGGTATAACTATTTTCGTGCTCGCTAAGAAAGCAAAAAGGGTTTTCTTGATGAGAAGAACGGCCATAGTTCGAACCAATTTCTAGAACTGAATGCGATATTTTTTCAATATGTTCTTTCCGTTCCCGGTTTTGCTCGCCTGAGAAATGATGAAAATAATAATCCGACGTTGGTAAATCGAGTTGCAATGAAAAAGCACGAAGAAGTTGCACTTTTTTGCCTTTATTCTCCACTTGGAATGATTTCACAATAACGTCTTTGTCGCGATAAATAGAAATGAATTCGTGAAGATAAAGATTCGCGGTAACATCGCGAAAGACAAATTCCGCCGTATCCACATGGTCACGATTGTAGAAAGGCTCGTCCCGTTTCCAAGGGGCATCTAAAGAAGGTAAATCCGGTAAGGGTTTGATGCCGTGATAAATTTTATGACGGACATATTCGAATGCCGTGTAAGTAGAGCCATTCTCATTACGAATCACAATCGGGGAATCCCGTTTATCCATTTCGCCATGATCGCTATATTCCAAACGACTATGCGGCGAAAAATCGCCTGGATAGGGGGTTAAAAGATTCATCTTTTTGTCTAAATAAAGGTTCTCGTTTGCTGTGGTACGAGCCTGAAGCACATCACGGTCATCCTTTAACCGTTCGCCAAAATACAATGTTTCTAGACGATTGAAACCATCGATATAAACCACATAAGAAATATGCTCATTAAAGAAATGAAACACATTGTTTTCGCGATCGAAATGAATCATAAGAATACCTCGAGAAAAGTTTACGTTTTCTAAGACGGGAAAACAAGGCGACAACCAATATAAAATCGGGATAATTGCTTTCTTTTTTTTCTTAAGAATTCAAGAACATCCGAATGGTGTTGAAAAGCGTAGCGTCAAGTTCGCTAGAACGAGCCAAATCGATGGAAGCACGAAAAGCAGCCTGTTCTACCTTGTTACCCCCGTCTGGATGTTCTTTGCAATAGATTTGATAGGCTGGCTCTACGACTTCTTTCACGTATTGTCGCGAAGCATCGCTCCGCCAAACGCCACGATGGTCAGCACGAGGGCTAAAATAGGTTTTGAAATCAGGGTTCGTAATTTCATCTTTGTGGCCATAAACGGATAAAGCATTTGGAGGGACCGTAACGTCTTCTCCCCCTTGGACGCACAAAACTTTGGCGGTGGAAGAAGAAAGAACTAAAGACGCGGAAAGCCTTCCCCCACCAGGCGAAGTCATAGCCATATACCAATCAAACATGGGGCTTCCAAAGGCTGCCAAAGCAGGGTTCGTATAACGCTCCATTTCGTATTTCATTAAAGAAAGAGGCATATCAAATGCAGAAAAGGCAATGGCATAGTCTGCTTTTACGCCGAACGAAAGCGAAGCCAATATGCCATAAGCACCCCAACTATGGCCCGTTAAAATCAGAGGCAAAGAGGATAACGATTCTTGCTTTTGCACATAGCGATAAGCGGATAACACATCATAAGAACTTTGCCACAATCCTTTTGACTCCGTCCCTTCAGAAGCACCGGATGCCGTTAAATCAATAGCAAAAACATGATATCCCTCTTCCAAAAACCAAGCTTGATATTCGGCATCATCGCCATCGGATTGCGAAAATAATCCATGCGCGGATATCACTAAACCTTTAGGAGAAGAAGCGCGATAAAAATGTCCTACCAACTGATGGTCGCCCGAAGGAAAAGAAATATCTTCTCGGACCGACAAAGAAGGAATGTCTGCTCGTTGTTGATAAAAAGAGGGAAAGTCATCTAAATCTTGCAAAGAAGAAGCCCGTTTTCCAAAAATCGCATGGCATACCCCTGCCGATGCGATAAGCCCTCCTGCTACATAAATCACAGCTATCCCTGCCATCAGGGAAGTCATTACAAGGAACCAACGTTTTCGTTTTTTCATCTTCTTTATTATTTTACAAAAGATTTGCTCCTAAGATCGCTAACATTATGACCTTTTTCCAGGGTTTCATGAATGTAAAATCTAAAATCATTTAGTTAAAAACCATCTTTCTCTTCTTTGCTAGAAGTAAAAAAGCCCAGATCTATTGCATTTCTCTTTTTACGTTTTCTTTACAAAAGTTTTTCTTAGGCATGGTCGAAGAAATGCTAAATTTTCGTCAAGATGATGATGGTTTATTGGCAGGTTGGCCTTTAGGAAAGGAAACGTTATGGAAAGTCACTTCGAAAAACAAATCGCCTTGCTAGAACAAGACCTGACCAAAATGGGTTATGCAGTGCAAGAAGCCATCGAAAAAGCCGTGCAAGCATTGGTTAAACGCGATAAATCCTTGGCGAAAGAAATCGTAGATGGCGACCGGCAAATTGATGCCTATGACAAGCAAATTGAAGACAATGCTTTTCGGATTTTGTTACTTGATCAACCGATGGGCTCCGATTTCTTACGTGTCTCTAGTGCCCTAAAAATGATTACCGATCTCGAAAGAATCGGCGATTATGCCGTCGATATTGCCGAAGAAATCATTTCTTATCCTGACGAGCCTTATATCAAAGAACTTATTGATTTGCCTGAAATGGGCGCTTGTGTGATTGCCATGGTGAAAAAAGCGGTCAAAGACTTTGTCAATCAAGATGTCGCTTCTGCTCGCACGTTAGCGAAGGACGACGACAAAGTCGATTTTCTATTCGCCAAGATTAAAAAAGATCTGCTGATCCTCATTCGCGAAAAAGACGAGAATGCCGAACAAGGAATCGTTTTGATGATGATTGCGAAATATTTTGAACGCATCGGCGACCATGCGGTGAACATCGGCGAATGGGTTGACTATACGAACACCGGTTCGCATCAAGTATCTTAAAAGAGAGGAAACGCTTTATAATGGAAAATATGAATGATATCCCATTAATTTATGCCGTTGACGATGAAGAAAGTATCCGTAGCCTTTACGAAGCTGCCGTTCCTGTGGGTGGGTATCGAGTCAAAACATTTCGCTCCGGAAATGAAATGAAAGCCCAACTAGAACAAGAATTGCCCGATTTGATTTTGTTGGATTTAATGTTACAAGGCGAAGACGGATTAGAAGATTTGCAAGCTTTGAAATCTGATCGTCGTTATGCACAAATTCCCGTGATCATCGTATCCGCCAAAGGCGAAGAAATGGATAAGGTCAATGGGTTAAACAAAGGGGCAGGCGATTATCTGGCAAAGCCTTTCGGGGTCATGGAATTAATCGCGCGGATCAAAGCCAATTTGCGGAAAAATGCTTTTTATCATGCTACCCCCATCGTAGAATATGCCGACGTCAGGGTTGATGCTGACAAACGGGCAGCCTTCGTCGGAGGAAAGCCTTTGAACTTAACCAAAAAAGAATTTGAATTATTGGCCTATTTAACCACAAATGCGACCAAAGCCAAAAGCAAAGACGAGATTTTAAAAGATCTTTGGCAAATGGAAGACGGCATTGAAACCCGTACCCTTGATATGCATGTTTCCAATTTACGGAAAAAGATGGGGAATTCAGAGGCCAAAATCGTCACCATCCGTGGCGTTGGATATTCTTTGCGATGAAAAAGAAACTCGTTTTGTCTCAAAGTCTTGTTCTTACTTTTGCCCTGGGGCTCGTATTTGCCCTAGGGATTTTTTTCACGCGACAAAGCATTTTAGAAGAGGCATCAAGCAACACCATTGCCTTAACGAATGCCTACGAGCAATCTTATCGCGATGGCAAGACAGATTACCGCATGGGCGATGATTTGCGTTTAACCATCATTGCAAGCGATGGCTCAGTGATTTATGACAGTCAAGAAAACGCCCACAACATGGAGAATCACTTAAATCGCCCTGAAATTCAATTGGCGTTGCAAGGCAATCGTAACGAAACGGTCACTAGATCTTCCTCTACCTTAGGCGTTGATATGCTTTATTATGCCACCAAGGTCTCTTCTAACGCTGATCCTGCTGGTTATCGTTTCTTACGTGTTTCTTTACGGCTATCTGCGGTTAACCGTTATTTGGTGAGCTATCTCCCCTGGATGACCTTGATTAGTTTTCTAGCCATTGCCTTATCGATTTTGTTCTCGATCTATTTTTCCTCCAAAGCGTTAGCGCCTTTACGGCAATTAAAAACACAAATGTCGGATATTTTATCCGGCAATTATCTACCTCATCCTCTTTCTTCTCATGATCCAGAAATGGAGCCTTTGCTTGTGGATTTAGGCCATCTCGCAAGCCAATTAGACCAAAGCTTAAAAGCCCAAGAGAAGGAAAAAGAAAAGCTCAAAATCGTAATTGACAACGTGCAAGACGGAATTGTGGCTTTAGACAATGAGAAGAAAATCTTGTGGTTTAACCCCGTGGCCCAAGAAATCTTAGAAATCTCTCCTCATGTCATCGGGATGGATCGCATTGCTTTAACGAGTGACCCCGATATCCAAAAAGGGCTTCATTCCACAGAAACTTCATCGCATTTTGTTTCGAAAATCCGCGGCCGTAGTTATCTCTGTTCCGTCCAAAATCGAAGCGACAACACTTTGCTTGTATTAACCGATATCACTTGGGAAAAAGAAAGCGAAGAACGGCGCAAAGAATTCTTTGACGGTGCTTCTCATGAATTAAAAACCCCTTTAACGTCAATCAAAGGGTTTAATGAATTAATCGCTTTGCAATCCAAAGACCCAGTGGTAGAACGTTACAGCCAATTAATCGGTAAAGAAACCGATCGCATGATTTCTTTGGTGCAAGATATGTTGTCCTTAAGCGAATTGGAACGACGTGAAACCAAAACTGCGCTCCCGCTCCCCTTTCGTCCAATCGCTGAAGAAGTTTACGAAGAATTGGCTCCTTTAGCTAAGAAACGCGGCATTCAAATCTCGATCCAAGGAGACGCCTCTCTTCCGATAGAACGAGAAGACGGGCATTCCTTATTAAAAAACCTTTGGGAAAACGCCATCCGTTAT
>CADAUN010000022.1 GCA_902791085.1 uncultured Erysipelotrichaceae bacterium
CGAAAAAGCCGGGAGCCATGGCTCCCAACCACCCTTCTCGGATATCTTATCCTCGAAGGTCGGAAGGAACAAATTCTCCCGGAATTTAATATATGAAAACGTCCATCCAAAAAGACCTGGTAAAAAGGGGCGGCACTGAGACACAAAGAAGTGGCTGACGAAGGTAACGAAACGCGGAAATGAACCTCAAGCGGTCTATCATTTTCGGTTTTGATCCAAAGATGTTTCATCGGATTTCTCCCATTCACAAATCGTTTTCAAAAAAAGAAAGCCATGGAATTATACCACGGCTTTCTCTCACCTCTCTCTATGATCGAGTCACAAGTTTGGCAGCTGTGGAATCCAAAATCTCAAAAAGATGCAATCCCGTATCGAAATTCTCTTGATACGTCTTGCCATCGGCAGTAAAGGAGAAATTGTCCACGGAAACCGAAGCGATGTCAGTAGACGCGAAGAGATAAAGATAAACTGGTTTCGTTTGATTCCAATCGCCTTCTTTATCTTTTTCAGCGCTAGAACCGGTGATATTCATCCACCAATAGTTCGTCGCCATCTCCTTCCATGAATAATGTGTCCAATCGACAACCGCTCCACCGACTCTAAACACCCCTGCATTGTCAGCAGTCGGGTAAAAACTTGGATCAGAAGAAAGACCTAAGCCCCACCACGCATCGCTTTTTGTCGTCTCTACTTTGAGATCAAAGGAAGCGGCTGTCAAAGCGGCATAGGTTGTTTTTGTTTTGAACACCACATTTTCGTTGGCTTTGGAAGGATAGAACTCAACCGCCGAATTAGGAACGGGGTCGTCGGTTAACACGTTCCATATCGAAGCGGCTTTTGAATAGTCAAAAAGCGAAGCGGAGGCATTGGCAAACGTTTCGTTTGCTTCTTGATTCGTTCCGTAATGGATAACGATATCCTTGATGTCAATGTAGCTTCCGCTTTCAAACTCTCCTGCGGCACAGATAAAGAATAGATAGCCCGAGGAATTGACGTTTATAGCGATTTCATGCCATTCGTTGTCCCAAGAAGAGGAAGAGACAGTTCTCATCCCGGTATAAATGTTAGCGGAAGCAATATCTTGACTGACACCAAAGCCCCACCAGCCATCTTTTCCACTCTTTATGCTTCCAGAGAGACGTGCTTTCAAAGAAACCGTAGTAACGGAATCATAAGATGACAACGATTCAAAATATAGTTTGTCGTCCGTATAAGCACCAACATTCACCCGCGCATAATATTCCGGGACCAACATATCGATGGTTTTCGTCTTGGTGCTTTCAAGAAGATGATCATCCACACTGGCAACGGCATGATAGGTAGTCAAACCGTCATGCGTATAGGAAGCTTCTTCTGTTACTTCGTTACTTACGGTTGCAGCAACGATCTTCGTGTGCCCTTCTTCCCCCTCGGCGCACCGAGAGCAGGATACGCTCACGCTGGCGCTTTGAAGATCGTCAGACCAAACCCATGTTGGGTGGTCGTAATCGTAATCATGGCCAAGAGCAGCAACCGCAGCGCTTTTGCTATCGCTAAGCTCAACGCCTTCAATCGCTGCTGTGGCAACAAAGATTCTTTCTCCTTGCGCAATGCAAGAAGGTTCTTTTTGAAGAGAAGAAGTTACTTCTGCTTGTTGCGTTAATGTATGGCCTTCAGTCCCTTCTTGGCAACGATCGCAAGAGACACTCACTGTTGCGGAAGAATGATCCGCCGACCAATTCCAGGTCGGTTTAGCCAAATCATAATGATGACCTAATTTAGCTAGGACTTCGGTACGAACATCGCTGAAATCATGTCCATCTATTGTTGCTTCGGCCGTATAGGTTTCAGTTCCGTCTTCTAAGCAAGAGGCTGCTTTTGTGGTGCGATGTTGGACGGTGGCAACCGCTTCTTTTTTGTGCCCTTCTTCTCCTTCGGCGCACCGACGGCAAGACACGCTCACGCTGGCGCTTTGGAGGTCATCAGACCAAGCCCATGTTGGGTGTTCATAATCATAATCATGGCCAAGGGCTGCAATCGTTTTCGTCTTTTGATCGGTGAAAGAACGTCCTTCAACTTCGGCGGTCGCGATGAATTTTTCTTCT
Organism: uncultured Erysipelotrichaceae bacterium; assembly: GCA_902791085.1. GTDB lineage: Bacteria > Bacillota_I > Bacilli_A > RFN20 > CAG-826 > UBA4951. Next base: position 2,085 of record CADAUN010000022.1, read on the forward strand.
CCAACCGTAAGGCAAGTGGCTTCTTTGCTGATGGTCTTGGTAATCTTAGCAGTCTCGGTCAACGTTTCTTCATCTTCTAAGCAATGAAAGGAAACCGTTGCCGAGGCATAATTTTCACTCCATGTCCATGTCGGATGGTCCCAATCATAAGTGTGAACATGGCTCGATGAGACGGAGCTAGATGAAGAGAGGATGGATGATGAATTCCCTTGCGGTTGGCAAGCAGCAAGCATCGAAAAACTAACGATGGATGCAAGAAGAACTGATTTCTTCATAATGAATTCCTTTCTGCCATAAAGGCCTTTATTAGAGGATGGGGTTATGCTCCAAGGAAACACGCTTCTTGTGGATCAAGCAGTGCCATTTCTCCAGGAGCAAGGTAGGTGGAGAGCGTCTTGCCATTGGCAAGGGTGACGCTCCAATGGTTGCTGTGGGTAAAATCAAGATTCACCAACGAGACATAGATGCGGTCCTCGTATAAATCTCGATAATAAGAAACACAAACAGGGTAAGGAAGCTTTGCTTCAAGATGCGTAACGACCAAATCGGCAACAAAACGATGTTGTGGATCGTATAGATGACCAAAATGCATGGCTTTGACAAGTTCCATGCGATTGAAATAGCGTTGATATCGTTCTAAAAAACGCTGCATTTCATTCGCAATCATCTGAAATGAGGCATCATTGCATCTTAGTGCTTTGCCGCCAAAAGGTGTGTCATGAAAAGAAAGGTCCAAATCGGTTTGATAATAATAAAACCAAATGATTCCACGTGCCCCGTGGGCAAAAGCAGTCGATATCTGCCAGCGAATATCATCCGCGGATGGCGAACGGTAGAGCCAATGGCCAACTGCCAACAAGGAAACATAAAAGGGGATTCCTTTTTCTTTTGTGATTTTGCGATATTCGTCTAAATCATAAAAATAGGTAGCCACTCCATCTTCTTGGTTTTGCCCATCTTGCAAGCATTGCGTGTAATGGTCAAAACCGATATAGGGAGCATCGGTAGAAACAAGGATTTTTCTTAATAAATTCTCAAATTCTTCCGGTGTCTGCTTCCCGCATTCTAAAAATGGGTCGGCCGATCCCCAATACGGGAGCAGATTCAAGAAATGCTTCTTGGAAGGCATCTCTTGCTGAATCAAACGATAGGCATCAATGGCCATTTGTGTTTCATCTGGCTGCGGTTCGTCTCCCACATAGAATCCATAAACGGAAGGATGATCCCCATATTCGCGATGTACTGTCTTTACGACATCGAAATACGCTTCTTTTCCTAATGTGCCCAAACGACGAAAATTTAAGCGATCATCGTTCATCAAAAGCGGCAAATCGGCGTCTTTGCATGCGTCTAATAACGTCAAAACATCTTGGCGCTTGCTTTCTCCTTCCACATAACGAAATGACATCGGGAGATTAAACCCACTGTCTTTCCATCGCGCCACTTGCTCCACACCTAAAATGCCATAAGGCGCGTAATTCCAAAATCCAAATTTAATGTCTTCCATATCTCATCGTGCTTCACAACGATTGCCAAGCGCTCCAATTGGATTTGACATATTCATAATCGCTTTGCAAACAATAATCGTCCGTATAGGTCTGCGGGTCATTTAAAATCTTGTAATTCCAATACCCGCCCTGTGGATAAAGAGAAATATAGCCGCGCATCGCGATTGCGTTATGGGTTCGCGGGAGATAAAGGGCATTATTTTTCGTGATGTCGAGAATGGATTTGCCAAAGTTTGACATTCTCGCATAAGCGCTCGAAGCGGAATCGCGGTTATATTGCATCGGGCGAATGGCATTCGTCATCGAGGTATAGAGTTCCGACATTGCCGAGGTGTTGATAAATTTCAAAAAGTCTAAGGCATCCGCCACATTGTGCGCGTTCTTGGGGATGAAATAGGAGGCACCGATACCGGCGTCAATCACTGGTTTGTCATCTTCGGTTGTATAAGAAGAGGAATGAAGCACCTGATTCGATTCATCTGAAACGGAAGGAGAGGCAAACATTCTTAAGTCAAGATCAGGGCTGTCTTTCATATAGGCTTTCATTTCGTTTTCAAACCACGAACCATTGATCATCATTGCCGCATTGCCTTGCAAAATATCGCGTTGCGCGATGATGTGTGTCTTTGAAGCTGAACCCTTCATCACATAATCGCCGCCGAAGAATTTTTTAAGGTTATCCATGGCGTAGCGTTTGGCTTTTGACACTTCGCCTGAAGGGTTAAACACTTCTGGCGATTCGTAACGATAGAAAGTATCTAAATTCGTTACGCCAGCATAGGAATCCATCCAGCTATCCGTCGCGAGATACAAGTAGCCGTCGGCTGCTGCGCCACAATAAACAATCGGCGCAACCTTTCCCTCCGTATCCGTTATAATTTGCTGGCAAAGATCTTCCATTTCTTTCGTTGTGGTCGGGATTTTCCAGCCATATTTTGTAAACAATGACGCGTTATATACCCATCCGCTGACACTGGTGTATTCGGGGATGGAATAGTAATGACCATTATAAAATGAATAATCCGCCGCGCCTGCTTCCAGCATGTTATGCAAGGTTTTTCCGTCTTCGATTTCACTTTGGTACAAATCCGTTAAATCGTAGACTAGGCCTTTGACTACCCATTGATCGATGGCAAGGACAGAACGCACGGAGTAAAGATCGGATAAATTCGAATTCGCTTCTAATTTTGACGCCGTGGTGGAATTGATGTCACGGTTAGGCACCAAAGAAATACGGACATCGGGGTGTTGTTCCATATAGGCATTGGCAAGCGCCTCATAAACTTCCGTGCCAAAGCCACCCCGTAAAAATTCGAATTTCACCACCCGTCTGGTATCCGTTGTCGAAGGATCGCCACAGGCAGATAAGGCCATGGTCATTAGACCAAGCAACAAAACCGATTTCTTTTTCATTCTTTTTTCCTCTTTTGACACAAAAATTCAGCGGATTGGGATGATAAATCGTCCTTCTCCGGGATATAGGTTGAAGGTATATTCACCATTGCTAGGCAAGGTGATTAACATTTTTTGTCCCATGCGGTAGACCAATAATCCGCGCGCATCAGAAAAACGTAACTTCACAACGTCATTTTTTCGAAAGTAGGGATCAGTGAAATTCACTAACATAAAGGCGTCATCCCCTCCTTCTTTCGCTTCAAAGGTGGTAAGCAGGGTATCTTGGCTCACGGAAGAAAAAGCGACACGCGGATGGGAGGAAAGCGGGTTTAGCAAATTGGCAAAGTTTTGATTTTCATACATCTCATCGGCATTTTTGTACATCACACCGCTCCAGTCATAAGCCAAATAGGTGTCTTCGAAAGCGTGAATTTCTTGATTGACAGTTTTGGCGGCATCGTAAGTCCAGTTGTAGCTTCCGTCCTGATAATTTAGCAAAGCGTAATCGTTAGAAGTCTTGGAAGACTCACCATTCGCATATTGGTAATAAATCATTTCTTTCGCTCCGAAAGCCATTTCGGTATATGCCTGAAACCGAATGTCGGAGACGCCACACATCGTGCGCAATCCCGTAAAGTCGCCACAATCTTGTAAGAAGGCGCGAAGCTCCACCCCATAATCGCGGCACATGCTTGCTGCCAATTCTAGATTGTATAGATAGGTTTCACGCAAGAAGGAACCATCGAACTGATCCGTTAGGAAAGGATAATAATCGTAAGAAACATACCCTAATTTTTTCGCTAAATGATCGAAATAATATTGCAAATATTCGCGATAAGAACGATCACCGCTTTTGGAAAGGCCGATAGGCGCAACATAAGCAGGCAAAAGGTTCACCATCACTTCGCCAGTAACACCAGCTTTTTTCAAGGCTTCTTGATAAGCATCCACTTGCCAAACGATGCGGTCCATCTCTTCTAATTTCGGTTCATCACCGCCAAAATTCCCAGCATAAGCCGATGAGTGAATGTATGAATTAGAGGAATCAAACATGCGGGAAATTACTTTTTGAAAAGCCGCTTCATCATCGATTCCCTGGTCTAAGAAATTCTTGTAAAGCCCATAAAAAGACCAATCCCGCACATAATAGGAAACATGGTACTTTTCGCAAAGAGAAAGCGCCGTTAAAGCGTCTTTTTGTGCTTTTTCTGAGCGGGCGGCGATAGATTCATAAATATCGGCTCCGGAGGCGTAGGAAGCGCCTTCATATAAAGCGATGATTTTATTGAAACCCGCCTCGGTCAGCTTTTGGAAGTGTTCATCGGTCAATGTGCTGACATTGTGATTGTTTCCGGCCCAGTTGGCGACGGTTGGCCCTGCATAGGCCGTAAATTTCACCCCATCGGTAGGAGCAAATGTTGGTTCCGTCAAAGAACGCGTGCCGCATGACGAAAGGCATAAGGAGAGCAAGCCAAAACTAAAAGCAGCTAAAAATCGCTTTTTATTCATGTTTCTTCTCCTTTCTGGCACGAATCCATAAGGACAAGAAAACAATGCAGCCAACGCTAACGACTCCTAACCCAATGGCCAATCCGAGGATCAAACCTTGCGAAGCCGTTTGATGGTTCAAACGGATTTCTTCCTCGAGATTGACGTCGACATCGGAAGGATCTTGGATGATTTCTTTTTCCGTTATGGTTTTGGTTTCTGGCGCTTCATTGTCGGTACAGGTATAAATCGATGAGGTATTAGCCATCGAAAAATCGTCGAATTTCACGTAGGTATAACCAGTGCAGCACAACGCAAAATAGCCATTCAACTGCAAACCGCTAACCTTAGCGTATTCTACAAAATCAGCTTCTGACGCTTTCTTGAGATACAAGTGCAACGCATTACCAGTAGAAACCCAGCGTACGCAAACTTGATCCCCTTCCGCAATCGATGATTCCATGACGGAAGAATCATCGTATTGGATGGCGTGAAAAAGCGAGGAAGGAATGGGTTTGATTTGGGTGATACGGTAATCGTCATCTTGCAATGAACTGCGATTTTGACGGAATAACGCTAACGAACCACTGTCTTCGGTAGGCGTGATTTCAAAGAACACCATGGCGTAATTTCCCCAATCCATCGATTTTTTGCTAACACGGCTAAGGTCAAGGCCAATCCACTTATTTTGATCGGTCTTTTCGCGAGAGGTCTGCGCGGATGTCCCGACGTAAATGCTCGATAGCTTGTAATCTAAGATAAATTGATCATACTGATAGGCGCTGCCAAAGAAAGTGTTGTCACTCGCCCCTTTCCAAACCAGTTTTCCGCCTTCCACACTGACTTGCGCGCCATCTCCTCCCGCAACGGATATGAAATCCTCATACCCTTCATTGCCCCAAAAATCATTGGAGAAATTGTGGGTGACAGATTTGGTTTTGGGGACATAATAAGTTGTGTTATATACCGTTAGATTATCTACTGTGATATCGTGACTGATATCACTAACGGCAACGAAACCAAAGAAACCTGCATAATGGCTTAAACCCGTGAAAGATGGGGCAACACCGCCTTCGGTTTGGGCAATCGCTCCGTTTTCCCAAATGGTAACCGTTCCGTTTTTGTTCAACTTGATTTCTAACTTAGATCCAGTGATGGCGCTCGTAAAAACATTGCTATCAATCTTTTTCTCCACGCCGTTAATGTATTCGTATAAGGTGCCGCCATTGCGGTTTATTTGGTAGACAACGCCATTCTGGAATGGATCGGAAGTCAACGATTTTAATCCCCAAGCAAAGGCGATTTTTTCGCTCAAATCGCTATCGGAAGAAAAATGCAAAGAAAAGGATATATCCGCTACTTCTAAAGAAGCAACGACTGAGGTCTCCTCTGGAAGAGCGGCGTTTTTAGCAAAGAGGCCATCGTTTGAATTTGCCCCTTTAAAAGACAACGCATTATTGTCGTAAAGCGAAACGGCATTCGTGGTTCCGCTTGTTTGATAGAAACCAAGAACGTTCGTTTCGCTTTGTAACGAGTAATCGCTGAAAGATTCATCGATATTCAAGTTATCGCTCGAAATTTTGATATTATCGAGTGCAAAACCACCGCTTGGATCCTCGGATTGAAAACCGACATAAGCATTCAAGAAGGATTTCGAAGGATCGGTAAACGTCATCACGATATCCTTTGAAGTGTCAAATTCATCCCCTTGCAAAGCAAAGGACACAGTGGCCGTGCTCGCGCTAGAGGGTGTAATGCGACAGGTAACCCAACGGTCCGCGATGGTATCTACGCCTAACAAAGAAGTCCAAGTGGGTGTGTGATCAAACTTTGCTTGAAACGATGTTAATGCCGTAGGGCTAAGAAAGAATGCGCCTGTATAGGCATAGTCTTTCACATTCGTGTTATTTAATTCGCCAGAGATAAAAACGGGCGCCATCCAACGGGTAGAAGAAGCAGGAAGCATAAAATCAAATGAGAAGGAAGAAAGATTCGTCACGGATGGCAATGTTCCAAAATAAAGATGCTCACAACCCGATGTGCCAGCAGGGAAATCAAGATACACGTTGCTCGCTTCTGTTTGATGAACGGCGTTTTCTTCCCCTTTTGAGGTCCAAAGATTATGGTTAAAGGTTCCCGCGTATGTTACATCGTTGAAAGAATCGGAAAACACCAACGATCGAGAAGCGCCTGCTTTTGTTTCTAAAGGCAGAGGGAGAGCACAAGCGGCAAACGACAAAGTGGCGATTGCGCCAAACAAAGAGAGACGATGACGATTCATATATTCTTTTCCTTTCCTGCGATTTAATCGCATCTTTCTGGACTAAAACCCGAGCTTTTTGCCAATTCGTTCAAAGAGATAACGCAAAAGCAAAATCAAAGGGATGGCAAAAACAGAGAAACAAATGCCGATGGTGGAGGCCCAATACATATTGCTATTATTGACGTTGGCGTTAATCAAATAAGCGATGGTTTGTGAGCTTTGATCAGGACCACCGCCCGTGATTAACTGCACTTGTAAGAAGAAGGTGAAAATGGTGGCAAAATTACCAAGCAGCGCCACTTCTAAGGTTGGCCAAATCAGCGGCACGACAATTTGCCAAAATTCGCGCCACATCCCAACGCCATCTAAGCGGGCATATTCCATGACGGAAGTATCAATATTTGACATCGCACCGCCTAAAATCAAGATGTTGTAACCCGTCCCAACCCAAATGCAATAAAAACAAAGCAAGAATTTTGCGCCAGCCACGCTTCCGAGCCAGCCATTTGCAGGAATCAAAAATCCTAAGCCGACGCCTTTCAAAATCGCGTCGGCAATACCAATATCTGGATCCCACATATATTTATAGACGGTTGTGTAAATGACAATCGATATAATCGAAGGAAGGAAATAAATCACGCGATAAACCTTGACGCCAGGAGCGCGCTTGTAGAAAAAGTAGGCAAGCACTGTTGAAATCAACGTAAGCAGCAAATCGTTTAAGCCAAATAGTAACGAATTCCCGATGGCGTTTTTGAGCTGTTTAAGATGATTCAATTCGTAGAAAAACCGCCGATAGTTTTCCGTAGTCCAGATCACGCGCTGCGTATCATAGTCGATATTTTGAAACGTCATCACGACGGAATCGAAATTGACATACAAGAAAAAGACGGCAAATTGCAACAACGGAAACGCCAGCATAAGAACGATAAACAGGGCGCGTTTCCGTTTTTGCCTTGAAATTCGGTGCGAACGATGAGGGTTAGCAGAATAGACGGTGGTCATTGTTTTAGCCCTCCTTCAATCGTATTGGTCATCAGCGGTTTTTGGAAAATCGCATAGAAAATCAAGACGGGGATCACAGCAATGATCATGGCCGCAAAATATTCACTATAAAATCCGTTTGCCGCTTCGGAAGAAAGATTGGCTAAGCCCACCGCTAAAACCGGATGGTTGGAATAAAAGAGAGAAGGAAACCAATAATCATTCCAAAAGCCTAAGAAACGGATGATCGTAAACGTAATAATAGAATTTTTGGCCAAAGGGCACATGATACGCACGAAAATGGTGAAATCATCTGCCCCATCAATTTGAGCCGATTCAGCATAGTCCCACGGAATCCCACGGAAATAACTATGCAAATACAAAAAGGAACCGCCAAAGGCGCCGCAATTGAGCAAAATCATGCCGATGTAAGTCCCCATCAAATGACTCCCCGCCATCAATTTATAAGTAGAAGGCAACGAGGCAATGGTGGGAATCATGCCGCAGATTAACACCAAGTTATAAAGGAAATGGTTGCCTGGAAATTCATATTTGGCGAGAACGTATGCCGCACAAACCGTGAAAAACATGCTAGCGGCCGTCTCGCCTACTGTTAATAACAAAGAATTCAAAAACATTTCTCCGATTCCATAATGCTCAAAAACATAATGATAGGAATCAAAAGAGGGGGCGGATGCGAAACTGAACGGATGAAGCAAAATCTCGGTATTTGTCTTAAAGGAATTGATCAGCAAATAGAAAAATGGATAGATTAACGACAAGGCGTATATCGCAAGGAAAAAGGATATGATCCACAAAATGATCCGTTCGTGTGTGGGACGAAGAAGCCTCGATCCCATTTTAGGGCGGCTTCTCTTGGCCGTGGTTACGTTCATAAGTTTCCTTCTACTACTAGTATAGAAAGCGCTTTCTCATTTATCAATATTTGATATAAATATTTACAATCGTTAAATAAAACACTAAAAATGTATCTTAATAAACTACTTGTTTTCTTTCTTTAAAAACACAGGAAGCGATCTTTCGATAGCAATCATGGCAGCCCCACTTGCCGCATCGTCCGCTGGATCGACGATAAAATTCAATGTCTGTGACAAAGGATAGTTCGCATATTCGTCAATCGTTTTCCGCATGGAATCAAAATAACATTCTTTTTTGGCAGAAAGCGGGCCGGTCAAGAAAACGTTGCGATTATGGAAAAGGCAATACAAATTGAAAATGGCTTCTCCTAGTCCTTTTCCGAGCCATTCATAATCCGCCTGATAATCCGCGAAATGTTCCAAGATATATTCCGCATCGACGCTAGGATGCTTTTTCATGGATGCGCCCCATAAAGAGGCAACATCTTCCATCGGGATTGGTCCTTTTGGCCCGTTGACACGGAAAAAGGAAAGCTCATATCGTCCTTCCCCTGCATAAATGTGGCCATCCAGACATACCGCAAAGCCCAAGCCTTGGCCCATTCTAATTAAGACGGCATCGTCTTTCCCCCACTTCTCCATTTCGTGATATAGAACACATTGGGGGTCGTGTTCCAAAAAGACGGGAATTTGATAACGTTGCCTAAGCAAATCCGCCAAAGGAACGTCTACCCATTCCTTCTCTGCGAAGCCAGAAAGATAACGAGAGATGCCTTTTTGAGAATCCACAATGCCGCTGATGGAGCATCCGATGGCCATTACGACGGCATTTCTTTTTTTGGCTTCTACTTGCAATCGATCAATGGTCAAAAAGATCTTATTCAAAAACGATTCGCGCTTGGTGTCTTGAATTTCGCGTCCGGTTTCTTCATAAACAGCCTCGGCTTTTAAATTCAGCAACGCGCCATGGATCCCCGAACGAAGGACATCAATCCCGATGACCAAAACGCGTTTATCATCGACAAAAACCGTATCGGCATAACGGCCGCGAGAAGAAGCCGTTCCTTTTTCTTCGGCCGCCAGGATGCCCATCTCCGTTAATTCCCTAACGCCATTTGAAATAGAACCCCAAGAAAGAAATGTGCTTTGTTGAATTTCGCGTTTCGTACAATATCGTTTTTGCAAAACAAAACGATAAATAGCAATCAAATTCTGAATCCGAACTTCCGCTAACGACTTCTTCTGCATATCGGACTTATTATACTGTTTAATCCGATTTCATGAAAATCGATTGAACGTGCGTTTGTAAAATCGATGTTGTTCGTTCTTATTACATTAATGAAAAAGCCTGACGCATTAAACTGGACCCCGTAATTCGGACAGTCTAGAAAAAAGGCCTACCCCAAAAGATTGCCTCCGATTGATGTGTACCCCTCCTCCTGTTATGTCCAGGATTTGGGGTACACATCAGATTACACTTGAATCGGAGGTTTTCTTTATGTCCAGGAAGTCCTATTCGGAAGAAGAGATCGCCTTGATTTCCTCATGCCCCTACGTGAAATCCGCCACGGAGAAGACCGTGAGGTATACGTCTTCCTTCATGGAGATCCTCGTCGATGAAGCCAAAGGGGAAAGGGCATACTCGAAATATTCGACGCCTACGACGTCCCCTGGCAGGCGATCGGCAGGGAATCCGCGATGCAGGCGGCCTACAATTGGCTTCACAAGGCGAAGGCGGAATAGTCCCTCACCGACCAACTCGGCAGGCCGAGGACCCGAGAGCTGACCAAGGACGAGCTGATCGCCAGGCAGCAGGCAAAGATAGAGATGCTCCAGCAGGAGAACGACTTCCTCCGCCAAATACGAAGGCTGGAACGACGTCACCAGCCATCAAAATCCCCGTCGAAGAAAGATTCGAGATAATCTACAGGGCCAAAGAGAGATACGCCGGGAAACTCAGGCTCAACGTCGCCTGGATGTGCGAGGAGCTCGGCGTCTCCAGATCCGGCTAC
>CADAUN010000023.1 GCA_902791085.1 uncultured Erysipelotrichaceae bacterium
AGGGTCTGCGGAACGGAAAAAAGCGGGTTGTCGGAGTCGCTTTTCTAAAAATTCCCGTCATTTGGGCATTTCGCATCCAACATTTGCTGGTATATCTAGGAAAAATTCATCTCTCAATTGCCTATCGCAAGTCATAATGATAAGATTTAGGCGCTGTTTCTAGAAAGACAGGTCTTTTTTTGGAGGTTTCGCATGATTGTATTAAAGGCCATCGGCTCATTCTTCGTTAGAATTTGGCGTTGGATTAAAGAAACCGCGTGGGTGCAACCGTTATTGATTGTCGGTGCTATCTTCGCCATCATCTTCTCTATTCCTTACATTACTCGTTGGGCCCAATCCTTCTCGGGTACGGGATCCGGCCAATTCTATAAACAATACGATATCTCGATTAACGGGGAAGAATATCAGCTCGGGGAAGCCGTCACGGACGGAGACAAATTAGCCCAAGGGTTAGCGGAATGCAATGCCATTGCTTATGAAAATCCTGCCAATCCAACCGCTGAACCTTATCAAGATTTCGTTCAAAAATATGGCGAGAAATTCTTTGTGGTTTTCTACAAAGAAAACGATTCCACTTCTGACAACATCGAAGCGGCGCTAAAATATTTGAGCGACAATTGGAACAAGAAAGACTACGCCATGACCATCAGTGATGGCAAACCTTTCAAAGCCTATGCGTTCAATACCTCCTACGTTTCGGATAATGATGCCGATTTTACCCTAACACTCGGCGGACAAAGTGCCTTTAGCCGCTTCTTATATGTGAATTCGAATTTATTTGAACAAGCTGGACCTGCTCTCTTTGAAGCTCCTTATCGTACTCGTGCTTCTGTCGCGGAATCTAATTATGATAAATTCGCGTTAAATGAAACCGACAGTGCTTCGACCAATCCTTTAAACAATTTCCCTGCCCCTACCATTTGCTTGGTAGATTTCAGCCAAGCGGCCATTGAGCAAGGGCGCGCCGGTTTAAGCGAAGTGCTCTTCACCCTCTCTGGCAATATGGATATCGATCGAGCAAAACTCTTGCGCGACATGTGGAACCATACAGATAGCTACAGCGTCGATAACCTCTTCACCAAACAAGCTTAAGCAACGAAACGAAAAACGGAGTCTCTCACGAAGAACTCCGTTTTCTTTTATTTTTGGTGTTTCTCGTAATATCGAAGAACAACAGGAGGCACCAACGCTTCAATATCCACTCCATTGCCTTGCAACTCATTCACCACGCTTGAAGAAATGAAAGTCTCTTCCTTTCTCGCCATGAAGAAAACCATATCAACATCCGCGTCCGCATATTCATTGGCTGCAGCCAATTGAAATTCATATTCAAAATCCGTGACGGCGCGAAGGCCACGAATGATGTGCTTCGCATTGACTTTTTTACAGTACGAAACGACTAGGCCCGGCGTGTAATCCACAATAACGTTCGGAATATCTTTAACGGCTTCTTTCATCATAGCAAGACGTTCTTCCACGCTGAAGGTGGAATTCTTCGCAGGATTAACGGCTAACAATAACACCACTTTATCAAAGACATTTAACGAACGTTTTAATACGCCTAAATGCCCGTTGGTGATGGGGTCAAAAGAACCAGGATAAACGGCGATATGCATAATTTACCTCCAAAGGATGGTCACTTTCGTGCGACCATAACGATATGTGCGAATACGAGAGAAGCGACTCCCCTCAAAAGGCGGTTCTTGCTCATATTCCATCACGACTGCTCCCCCTTCTTTGATCAAAGAACGTTCCCATAATTCAGTCAATGCTTCTCCATACCATGAAAGTTCAGCATAAGGAGGATCTAATAACACCAAGTCAAAAGGTTTGTCGAAGGACGACAAAGCGGAACGAAAATCTTGGCAAAGAACTTTTCCGGCATTTTCTTTTAACGAAGCCAAATTGGATTCAATGACGCGGGCAGCTTCAGGAGAGCGATCCACAAAAATGGCCTCTTTTGCTCCGCGTGAAAGCATTTCAATGCCTAAAGCGCCTGAACCGGCAAATAAATCCAAAACTCTAGCGCCGGGGATGAGTGGCGAAACCGCATTGGATATGGCTTCGCGAACCATGGATTTTGTCGGGACAGTGCCGTTTGGCGGCACTGCCAATTGCCGAGAACGGTATTTGCCACCAGCCACTTTGAGCATCTTAATGTGCCTCCGTGGATAAAGAACGAACGCGGAACGGGCCAAACAAAATATCGTCAAATTGCATTTCTAAATCGCGGACCGTAACAAAAGCAGTTTGATACTGGCTCACCAAAGGATGTTCATCCAATTTCCGTTTGATTGCATATAACTCTTGTTGGGCTTTAATGGCTTCAGGCGATTTCTTGTCATGCAAAGTGAGCGCAAGCGCATAAGCTTCTTCTGCCGTTTCTTTTTTTCGTGACAAAGCTTGAACTTCTGCACTTTCTTCCATGGCTTCTTCTGCCTTTTTGAGGGATAAGAAGCGTGGATCCTGATTTATTGCGGCATGAAATTCCATTGCCGCGCGTTTTAATTCTTCTTGCATACATCATGATTTTAACGGCTTTTCTAGAATCGTGCTACAATTCGGGTATGTTAAAAATCGTAAAAGACAACGCTATCAGTATTCATTCCCCATCCAAGGACGTCCCGATGCCTTTAAGCGCCGAGCACAAAGCAACGCTTGACGCCATGTTAGAGCATTTAAAAGAGAGTCAAGATCCCGCTTTTCGAGAAAAACATCCTTCTCTTCGTGAAGGAATCGGTCTAGCTGCCCCGCAAATCGGGCAAAATCTTCGAATGCTAGTAATTTATTATCCCGTCGATGAAAATCAAAACGAATATGTTCAGTATGAATTGGTCAATCCGAAAATCGTTGCCAATTCGATTCGCCAATGCTATCTCGAATCCGGTGAAGGTTGTCTCTCGGTCGATGCTCCGCATCCTGGATATGCCTATCGCAATTACAAAGTGACGGTAAAAGCATATGACGCTTTGCAAGGAAAAGATGTCCTCATCAAAGCGCGTGGTTTTGACGCCATTGTGTTGCAGCACGAGATCGATCATTTGTCCGGCCTTTTCTTCTATGATCGCATCGACAAGGACGACCCCTTTAAGAAACTTCCAGACGCCGTTGCGATTTAATTCCTTTTCTTCTAAAATAGAAAGCAATGAAGCCACATAAATTCATTGTATCCATCCTTTCTTTAGTCCCTTTGTGTGCCTGCCAAAGCAATGTGAGAACTTATGGCGTAGATGATTACCGTCATGTGATCACTTCCACTAACGACACTTTTTCTGTTTTGCAATTGACTGACATTCATTGGTGTTATGCGACAAAGCTTTCCGATTCGACGACCTATTTGACGCATGTTTTGGGTTTTGCCAAAGAAAAAGCAGGCCAAATTGATTTGGTTGTCATCACTGGCGATTCTTTCTTAGGCGCAAATCAATCCATGGTCACAAAGCTATATCGTTTCATCGATTCATGGAACATTCCTTTTGCCGTCACTTATGGCAATCACGATAAAGAAGGCGATTGGGGTCGCGCATGGATGAATCAAGCGATTCAAAAGGGCAAAAATGCCATCAGTTTGCCTTACGATGATGACAACGTTGATGGGGATACCAATTATTTTGTGGATTGGAACGATGGCAACGACACAATTTGGCGATTCTATCTTTTGGATTCTAATTCCTTAATCTTAGAAAATGCCATTTCTTATGGTTATGATGGCATTCATGAGAATCAAGTCCAATGGATGAAAACAATGGCGAATCAAAGCGTACATACGATTCCTTCTCTCGGTTTTATGCACATTCCGCCGAAAGAATTTGGAGATGCTTCAAAAGAAGCCAAAGCGGATCGTTCCCGTTGGATTCTAGGAGAACAAAATGAAAAGACTTGCGAAAGCGCGGTGGATTCCTCTTTTGTGACGGTGGCTAAATCCATTGGAATGCGTGGCGTCTTCTTTGGCCACGATCATAGCAATGATTTTGTGATTCAAGACCAGGATGGTTTTACGATGGGTTATGGCGTAAAGAGCGGAACCGAGCTCTATTACCATGAAAATGAAACCAGTAAACAAACCTTAACCGGTGGCGCCCTTTATACTGTTAAAAAGGATGGCTCATACGATTTGGAACATCTTTATGTGGATGATCATGAAGGATATCCCGTCTCCTCGATTCGAAGGGAGGGCTTACGATGAAGCAACGCCAAGCATGGATGTATTGGGCGCTTGAAGCAGTTCTTTTTGCCTTTGCCTCTATTTTATTCTTCCGTGGTCTTCATTTTGCCTTCGCGGATTTGCCTTCTTTCCGTCACCAAGGGCGACTCTTTTGGATTGAATTAGCTTATTTTCTGCCTTTATTGTGGCTAGGAATTATCCATATTTTGCTCCATCCAAAAAGCGAAAAACGTCATCGCGTAACAAAAATAATCGGCGCTATTGCTTTGCTATTCCTTGGCCTTTTGGATTTGATTTTCACGATCATCTTGTGGGCAAAAGGCGAATATCAGTATGGCGACATCGTCTTTTCGGGTGCCTTTCCGTTAGATTTGTTGTTAGTTGATCTCATTTCGCTCTCCTATGGCATCTGGCTATGGAAAATTCGAAAGCAAGCTCCTTTTACTCCGTTAGAGCCTCTCACGCGGCCCTTGCTTTGGCGTATCCTCTATCAGGATTTGCTTTATCCATTCCTCTGTGGCATTTCCCTCTATTTCTTTGGCGGTTTTTGGGTTTTGCTTTCTCATAATAATGTTTCGCCACTTCTTGATGTTGAGATCTATTTCTTATTCTGGGCACTACCTCTATCGCTTGGTTATCACGAATTCTTAAGGCTTTGGGGAAAAGACCGGTGGTCGTTAAATTTACGTCGTGCGATTGCATGGGGCGAATTTGCCTGGTCTTGCCTTCTTACCGTTTGGCTAACCATTCGTGTTGTCATTGCCCCCAATTTATTTGTTGAGAGTTGGCAAGCTTATCTTCCGTTGGATTTTATGGGCAGTCTAAATTTGGCTCCCTATCTTCTTACCATCCCTTTCCTCATCCTCAGTTTGAAAGAAGCGTTGTCGCTTTGTATAAAGGTGCAAAAATAGTTTCTTTCTAACCGCTTTCATCACGTTTTCATCCTAGAGAGATGCGGTTTGTGCTATATTGTTTTCGCTGCTAGAACATATGGTTCGTGTTTCCTTCGTTTCGTTTTGTTCTCCCAGAAAGGAGTTATTCTCGTATGATTGGTTTTCAATCAGGTATTAATGTCTTTGCGTTAGGCGGTTTAGGCGAAGTTGGCAAAAACACCTACGTGATCGAAAGTGAAAAAAGCATCATTTTATTAGATGCTGGCGTTCGTTTTCCTGAAGCGAATT
Organism: uncultured Erysipelotrichaceae bacterium; assembly: GCA_902791085.1. GTDB lineage: Bacteria > Bacillota_I > Bacilli_A > RFN20 > CAG-826 > UBA4951. The sequence continues at coordinate 5,347 of CADAUN010000023.1, forward strand.
TGCCAGGGGTAGATTACGTTATTCCCGATTATTCTTATCTCAAAGAAAATCGTTCTAAAATCAAAGGGTTGTTTATCACCCATGGCCATGAAGACCATATCGGTGGGATTCCTTTTTTGATTCGTTCCGTTTATGTCCCTGTGATTTATGCCCCGCGTCTCGCTGCGGCTTTAATTCGCCACAAATTGGAAGACGCTCGTATCAAAGACCCGGTGAAAATTGTCGAATATGATGCGGACAGCACCTTTAAAATCGGTGATGATTTTGTGGTCTCTTTCTTCCGCGTCACCCACTCTATCCCCGATTCCTTTGGCATATGCGTAGACACCAAAGAAGGACGGATTTTAGACTCTGGCGACTTCAAAATCGATTTAACGCCGGTAGGACCGAATTTTGAATTGGCGAAATTGGCACGATTAGGAAGCGAAGGAGTCGATTTGTTATTAGCGGATTCTACCAACGCTGAGCTCCCTGGCTATACTCCTTCCGAAACCAATGTGCGAATGGGCGTAGAAGAAATTTTTGAAAAGGCGCCAGGACGTATCATTGTCTCGACCTTCTCCTCGAACATCAACCGGATTCAACAAGTCGTTGAAGTTGCCGTAGAACACAACCGCAAAATCTGTATTGTTGGCCGTTCCATGGAAACCGTTGTCGGCATTGCTCGTGATTATGGCTACATCAAGATCCCTGATTCTTCCATCGTCAAAGACGATCAACTGAAGAATTATCGGAACAGCGAAATTTGCATTCTTTGCACCGGTTCGCAAGGGGAAAAGATGGCTGCCCTTTCGCGTATTGCAAACGGGGATCACAAAACCATCCACATCATTCCAGGCGACACCATTATTTTCTCTTCCAATCCGATTCCAGGAAATGGAGCCATGGTGGACAAATTGGTGAATTTGTTGGTCAAAGAAGGAGCTGATGTCAAACAAAACGGCATCGCTTTCTCTTTGCATAGCTCCGGCCACCCGTCACAACAAGAATTGCGTTTGATGCTGCGTTTGGCGCAACCGCACTACTTCATGCCTGCGCATGGCGAATACCGGATGTTAAAGATTCATGGAGAAATCGCAGAGCAAATCGGTTTGCCTAAAGATCATATTTTCATTTGCGATAATGGCGACATGCTGCAATTAAAAAAGCATGTCGTTACAAGAACTGGCAACCATGTGCCTGCAGAAGACGTCTATTTGGATGGCAATGATTTAGACGGGCTTTCCAGCAGCGTCATCAATGACCGTGAACAACTAAAAAACGATGGGATGGTTGCCGTCTTATTGACCATTGATTCCAAGCGAAACAAAGTGATTGTTCCCGCATCTGTCTATAGCCGTGGCTTTAATGCTGGCAAAGATACTCACGTCATTCGCCATGCGCAAATCCACGCACAAGAAGCCATTGACTCTTTAATGGGTGGCGGACGCATTTCTTTTGCCGAATTAAAATCGACTATTCGCGAAACCGTTTCGCAATACATTTATCGCCGCACGGAACGGAATCCCATGATTATTCCTATCATCATGGATGTAGGAGCGAGAGCCTAATGCTTTATTTGGCTTCCGCTTCGCCACGTCGAAAGGAATTATTGCAAGAAATCGTTCCTGTTTTCCAAATTGAAGCTCCTACGATAAACGAACGTTTTATCGATCCCTTTTTGACTCCCGAACGTCTTTCTTATGAAGAAGCACGTCTAAAAGCCTACGCCGTGTTTTCTGCTCACCCTTCTTCGATGGTTTTAGCCGCAGATACGATTGTGTTACTGAATGAAAAAGTGTTAGGAAAGCCTGGCGATGCATTGCATGCCAAAAAGATGTTACAAGAAGAAAGTGGCAAAAAGCAGATTGTCCTAACTTCATATACTTTTTTGAAACCGGGCGTCGAAATCTCTCGCACCGTCAAATCCGTAGTTTATTTTCGCCCTTTAACCGAAGAGATGATTGATCGCTATATCGCCACCTATCATCCTTTTGATAAAGCCGGCGCCTATGGCATTCAAGACGAAGCAGGATTAATCGAACGTCTCGAAGGCAGTTACCATAATGTGATGGGATTGCCAACAGAAGATCTTTTGTGTCACGTCAAACCTTATTTATAAAAAAGGGGGTGATCCCCTTTCATTTGCCTTCCGGAAACAAGGCGCGATACACTTCTTTTGCCCCGTCTTTGAAGACGATGGTAAGTTTGTCACTTTTGAGTAAGAAGCCTGTTGCCCCTTGCGTTTTTAACTTCTCACGATCCACTTTGCCATAATCCTTTAATTGCAAAACGATACGAGAACCTTCTAAGGTATGGGACAACACGTTATCCGCACCGCCGATGGCTTCTAAGTTCCCAGAAATATTGACGGTTTGCTTTTGTTTTCGCTTCGGGCGGAACCGCAGGAAGAGAATCAACCCTCCAGCAGCCAAAGCAGCTATCAAAACAATCCACCACAAATTTTTTAAGAAAAAATCCTCGCCGGCAATCATCATACTTGCATTATAATACTACCGAGGTGAATTTATGAGCAACGCAATTGAAATCGAAGCCAAAGCTTTAGTCAGCAAATCCGATTATGAAAAACTCGTCGCCAAATACAAGGACTATGGGGCATACGAGCAAACGAATTATTACATTGATTCTCCCGATAATATATTGCAGCGAGAAAAACTTGCCTTGCGCATTCGGAAACGCGACAACCATTATGAAATGACTTTAAAAGTTCCATTGTCCCAAGGTTTATTAGAAAAGAATTGCACCTGGAATGAAGCCACTTTTGTCTCTTTCCGCGATCAAGGAATCTTTCCGGATGGCGACATCAAGAAGATGCTTTTGATGTTAGATATCGATCCCGCCAGTTTAAAAATCAAAACTTCTTTAACCACCGAGCGAATTGACGTGCCCTATGAAGGAGGCAAACTCTCCGTTGACCAAAACCATTATTCAGGGCAAACCGATTACGAGATTGAATTGGAATACAACAACGAAAAAGATGCCGAAGCGCATTTAGAAGCGCTCTTCCAAGCGAACCACATTCCCTTTGTCTTAAATAAAAAGAGCAAGGTCGCTCGCGCGATGGCTGCTTACGAGGCCAAGCTCGCCTAAATCATTGAAAAAATGCCTCTCATCAAAGGGGCATTTTTCTTTGCTTTAGAACATTAATTCGTTGTTGTTTTTTCGTCCAAGCAACGCGGTGCTTCTCCTTGGCAAGTCGCAAAGTTCGGGCATTCGCCTGCTCGGCAATAGAAGGAAGCCAAACGACGGGCACGTGGAATGAAAGTACGAATTTCTTCTTCGTTATAGCCAACTTGTAACCGTTTATCATCAATGATGATTGGACGCTTTAAAGCGGATGGATTGGCTTTGATAAACGCAATCAGCTGAGAAATCGTCATCGAATCGAAATCAATGTCCTGCTCTTGAACAATCTTAGAACGTTTGGAGATGATTTCATCGGTTCCGTCAATCGACTTGACGATCATTTCTTTGATTTCGTCATCCGTTAACATACCAGAGAAAATGTCTTTTGCCACATAGGGGATTTTTTGTTCATCGAACCATTTCCGCACTTTTCGGCAACTGGAGCAACTGGGTGAATAATAGATTTTAATCATAGAATCAGTGTAGTCTAAGATGGGGTTTCTTGCTAGAGCAAGGCAAAGAAAAAATACGATTTTTGGTTAAAAATAGCAAAAGAAACCCCTTTCTTTAGGAAGGCAAGAATAGATTCTCTCTTTTTGTGTTATGCTAAAGAACATGAAAGAGAAAATTGTCGTCCTCGACTTCGGTGGGCAATATAATCAGCTCATCGCGCGCCGGATCCGCGATTTGCATGTCTATTCTGAGATCCTCCCCTTCCAAACGCCGTTATCCGAACTAGAAGATCCTAGCATCAAAGGCATTATTTTTACGGGTGGTCCTAATTCGGTATATCACGAGACTTCTCCTCATATCGATGAGAAAATCTTCTCTCTTGGCAAGCCGATTTTGGGCATTTGTTATGGCGCTCAATTGATGGCTTATACGCTCGGAGGAAAAGTAGAGCCTATTGCCGAACGGGAATATGGTGCTAGAAAAGTCGAAGTGGATTCCACTTCTGCTTTATTCCAAGGATTAGAAAAACAGCAACAGGTTTTTATGTCCCACGGAGACCAAGTCACAGCTTTGCCTCAAGGCTTCCGGTGTATTTCATCCAGCGAAACTTGCCCGAATGCTGCTTTTGAAGACAAGAAACGGAATCTCTATGCAGTCCAATTCCATCCCGAAGTAGAACATTCTTTGAAAGGGCAAGAAATGCTTACGAACTTCGCCTATTCCATTTGCCATTGTTCTCCTTCTTGGAAACCGGATGATTTCTTGGCCACAAAAATCGAAGAAATCCGTCAACAAGTCGGCGATCATAAAGTCCTATGCGCCCTTTCTGGCGGAGTAGACTCTGCGGTTGTTGCCGCTTTGGTTTCTCGTGCCATCGGCAAGCGCCTTACCTGCGTCTTTGTCGATCATGGTCTATTACGGAAAAACGAAGCAAAACAGGTGGCAGAGACATTCTCTCCCATGGATTTGAATTTCATCAAAGTCGATGCTGCCGATGACTTCTTCGCTCATTTAAAAGGAGTTGAAGAGCCGGAACAAAAACGAAAAATCATCGGGAAATGCTTTATTGAAACCTTCGAAAAAGAAGAACAAAAACTGGATTCCAATGATTATTTCTTAGCGCAGGGCACCATCTACCCTGACCGCATTGAATCTGGGCTTGGTCTATCTGCCAAAATCAAATCCCATCATAACGTGGGAGGCCTTCCAAAAGACATCCAGTTCTTAGGCCTAGTAGAGCCATTGAAGGATTTATTCAAAGACGAAGTCCGTGCCGTTGGCAAATTATTGGGCTTACCCGATGCGATTGTGCACCGCCAACCCTTCCCTGGCCCTGGGCTAGGAATCCGTGTCGTTGGAGAGGTTACCCCTGCAAAAGTACATATTGTCCAAGAAGCTGATGCCATTTTCCGCGAAGAATTAGAGCAAAACGGCATTCGTCCATCCCAATATTTTGCCGCCCTTTCCAATATGCGAAGCGTCGGGGTCCAAGGAGATTCTCGTTCTTATGACTACGCTGTTGTTTTACGGGCCGTTCAAACGGACGATTTTATGACGGCAGAGCCCTATGAAATTCCTTTCTCCTTGTTAAAACACATTTCGGAGCGGATTATCAACGAAGTCAAAGGCGTGAACCGCGTCCTTTATGACTCCACTTCCAAACCACCGTCAACCATTGAGCTGGAATAATCTCCAGTTGAACAAGTATAAAAACAGTCTGAAATCATACAGTTCAAAAAAGCAACAAAGATAATAGGAAGCGAAATTCTTTATTCTTTGTTGCTTTTTAATATATGCGATGCAGTTTAAACAATGCTGGATCGCATCTGTTTTTAAGAATTAATGGAGGCATATTTTGCCACATCAACATCTTATCTGTGCACTGCTAATCTCTAAGTAGACATCCACCCGTCAAAAAGTGTGCAAAGAGGGTGACAAAGGGAAAAGCCGAGGGGTGTCCCCGGCCTGAAGCGATGTCGATAGGTCATTAATCCTCGTGGGAGGAATCGTCTTTGTTCACGCCCAGTCCTTGGAGTTTATGCGTTTCGGAATCCAAGTCTTTATGGGGTTCATTGATCCAATCGTCTTCAAAAAGGAACGCGTTGCGGGGATCAAGCCAATCGCAAGGGTCGTAGGGTTTATCCGAGAAGAAGAGATCCATGATGAGATCAGGAGTTTTGTTATCAGGTTCAGGATGATTCATAAGAGTGCCCTTCAATATTTTAAGTAGGATTCAAAATATCTGTCAAACGGGGTTCGTGGATTTAGGACGCCCCCACTTTTATTTTTCTAAGGGGGTATTTTCGCGTGGGGCTGCCGCTGGATTTGCTTCTTTCATCATGCACAAGGCAGCGATGAGCACAACATCAAAAGCGATGGCAATAAAGGTAAAAATAGACAAGAGGGCTTGCCCTGCGACCACATACACGATTGCATTCAGCAAGTTGTTGAGGGCAAACACGCAAAAAGAAATGATGCAGATAATCTTTGAAGCGCCGGGTTTGCGATTGCGGACGATGAGGCTCATGGAACCGATGCCGATTTGGATAAACGAAATAATCGCCGACACCGCATAAGTCACTTCTGCATCGCAAATTGAGAGCATGATTCCGGAAATCGCGGATGCGAAACCATTAATAACAACATAGAGCCCCGCGGCATATAGAAGTGTTCCTCCGTAATTATCCGGATCCCCAAGCAAGATTGTCGACGAGGCAAAAACAAATCCAATGCATAAGATGGTATCGATAATTAGCGAAACATAAAGCGCCCATTTCGAAGCAAAGGTGTAATCTTGCGCTATTAGAACAAGGTTGATGATGTCGAGGATTAAACCAAGCGAAAACAAAGCAATTGAAAGAATGAATATGGTTTTAAAAAGGCCTTTTTTAACATAGAGTTCTGGTAATTTTTTCATAATTTTCCTTTCCCGCGAATTCGCGGATATAAAAACAAATTCGGGAATAAAACACAAAATGGTTTACAAAGAACAAGGGATTCTTCGTGGAATCCAAATTTTCGTGGGTTGAGGTACCGGAAACCAATCCAATGGCCAGCGGCAGAAGGCGTCTTAGAGTTTATCCATTAAGTGCTTACGCTTCTCTTCGTATTCTTCTTCCGTAATGGCGCCCACGTCCTTAAGATCTTTTAATTGAAGCAATTGATCAGCGACGCTTTCTTTTGGCACAGGCTCTTCTTTTGCTTGAATTTTATTCTCCATAACGCAAGAAGAATCTTCCGTTTTTGCTACTGCTTGCTGCGAATTTGCTTTATTGGGGTCCCAAATCAAATAGAAGATGCCGCCAATAAGACCGCAGAAAAG
>CADAUN010000024.1 GCA_902791085.1 uncultured Erysipelotrichaceae bacterium
AAAGCATGAAGTTGCGAACGAATGGCCGCGTCCATGCGTTTCGCATTGGTGTCGCCATTCCCGAAATCCACGAAGAACATATCCATGTTTTTTAACAAAGCGTCGTCACTGTTTAACGTTTTGCCTTTCACGCAAAGCCCTAAATTAAAGCCTGCTTCCCGCGTTTCTTTCAATAAGGCTATGGTGTTCTCTTCTCCCATGGAACGGACGCTCGACATTAAATTGTCTTCGTCTAACAAGAACACGAGATTGGCCTCTTTCGCACCACGTAAATTGCCAAAAATCGCGGGAATGGTGCTGCATTCATTTAAGAGAATCGGATAAACCAAACGTTGGGATTTCAATTGTCTTTCTGATGCGAAGCGCGACACAATAACTTTCGCCAAATAACCATAAAGATTACGTTGATCTTTCGCGCGAATCGCATAATTCTTTAATTCTTCAATCGAACCAAAGGAAGTTTTATCGGCATCAGGAACGGCTTTGGCCATGTAGCCAAGCACCGAATGACGGGAAACGCCATAAATCGGACGGAAATAGAAATCAATGCGTTTATCATTGATAATCTTATCGACTTCGCTTCGATATTTGCTGGTGTCTAAATTCGCATAATCGTCAAATCCGCGTTTATAAAAGGATAAGGCAGAGGACGTATCATATGCATTCAGTACGGTTCGCTTAGAAGATTCGATGATGACATCGGGATCGCCATAGGCGTCGCGATGCGATACAATGCCCGCTTTAATAATGTAATTCTTAGGATCAATGCCTTTGTTTTTCGCCGTTAATAACTGCGTAATGCCATTCACTGCGCGCAAGGCATAAGAGGTGGCTTCTTCGTTGTCATTCATGTCAAGATTAGAAACAATGAATTCATTGTCCGCCACTTTAATCAATTTGGTATTGCCAGTGAGATAATGGTCCAAAGCCGAACGGAATTTGAAACAAATGGAACGCGGCACGGCATTGTCGTAACCTTCGGCTTTCTTATGACGAAGGGCAAAGCAAAATGTGGTCCCGTTTTCGGAGCCGTTCTCTTTTAATGCATTCGCAAAATCCTTTTCGTTCACATAAGGATGATCCCCAAACGCAGCCTGCTTGGGCCCTTCTTGCAACAAATAGCTTTCTAAATGAACCAAACCATGGGTCGGATCTGCTTTCGTTAATTTCAAGTAAGATGGACAAGGTTTTTTCGAGCGACGGACATAAACGTTGGCTTGTAAGAAATCGGTGGTTTGTTTTCCTGACAAAATATTATCCACCCAATAACGAACTTTATTTTGGTCTTCGTGAGCAAAGGTGCCATAAAAGTCTTCCATCCGACAACTTCTTTTTTGGGAAAGGCGCCCAACGTCAAAAAAGGTGACGCTGTCTTTTTGCGCATCCAAACGGAAAACACGCGCTCCGCTAGATTGATAGGCCACATCATAAGCAAAACGACGATCGTGAACCCGTGAGACGATAAAAGTGACGATTAAAACAATGATGGTAGCGATGGCCAAAAGCAATACAATGCCGGACATCATAACACCCCAATCCCAATCTGCTGAAATTTGAAATTCTTGATATAAACTCATAGAAAAAGACACGGCACGATGCCGTGTTTTATCTTATCACATCTCTAGGATCGTTCCAAAGGGGAGCAACCGTATCGATTAACCGAAACGTCCGGTGATATAACGTTCTGTTTTTTCGTTCGAGGGACGCGAAAACAAAGTTTCGGTTTTGTTGGTCTCGACTAAGTCGCCCAACAAGAAGAAAGAGGTATAGTCTGCAATACGGGCGGCTTGTTGTAAGTTATGCGTCACGATGATGATGGTATAACGTTCTTTCAAGCTCATGACCAATTCTTCGATTTTCTTCGTAGAAATGGGATCTAAGGCCGATGTGGGTTCGTCCATGAGCAAGACTTCTGGCGACATGGCTAGGGCTCTAGCGATGCAAAGCCGTTGTTGTTGACCGCCAGAAAGCGCCATCCCATTGGTTTTCAAACGATCTTTCACTTCGTCCCAAAGCGCGGCCTCACGCAAAGAACGTTCTACCAATTCGTTCAAATGGGTCCGATTACGGACGCCTTGACAACGTGGGCCATAGCAAATGTTATCGTAAATGCTCATTGGAAATGGGTTAGGCTGTTGAAAGACCATGCCGACTTTTGTCCTTAAAAGAATGGGATTCACCGATTGAACATCGGTGCCGTGATAAAGGATCTGCCCATCTATTTTGCAATCATCGATCAAATCGTTCATCCGATTTAAGCAACGCAAGAAAGTAGACTTGCCACAACCCGACGGCCCAATCAACGCCGTAACACAATGTTCATACAAATCCACGTTGATATCGTGAAGCGCTTGCTTCTTGCCATAATAAAGGTTCAGATGACGAATGGCAAAAATCGTCTGCATCGATTCGTTTTGTTCCGATTTTAAGGAATCCATCGTTATTTTCCTTTCTGCTTCTTTTGCACGGAAAGCGATAATAATTTGACCGTCAAAGAAAGAAGCAAAATGACAAACAAAATCAAAATACTAACCGCGCAACTGGCACCATAATTCATGGTCTCTCCGCTCATTAATGTCCAAATATGAACGGCTAATGTAGCTGAGCCTTGCGTTGGAATAATGACGTCTTTTATCGCAGTTCCGGAGGTATAGACCAAAGCGGCGCTTTCTCCAATCACGCGCCCTACGCCAAGCAAGGCAGAAGTCAAAATCCCTGGCAAGGCATTTGGCAAAATAATCTTAAATACCGTCTGAGTTTGGCTGGCACCCAAAGCCAAAGATGCTTGCGATTGCCTTAAAGGAATCGCCCGAATGGATTCTTCTGTCGACTTAATGATGATTGGAAGAATCATACAAGCCATGGTTAAAGAGCCAGTAATCAAGTTCCCACTGCTGCCACTTCCGGCGGCGATAGGCAAGAAAACGATGCCACCCACTAAGCCAAAGATAATCGAAGGAATGCCAGAAATCATGTCAATCGCATTTCTTAAGGTGCGAGTAATCACATTGTTTTTGGCATAAACCCCTAGATAGATGGCCCCACCAATACCAAGAGGCAAAGCAAATAACAAAGTGAAAAGAATCATCCACAAGGTCGAAATTAAGGAACCGCGGATTCCTCCACCGCCCACATTCGCGGTCATATTCTTGACGAAGTTATATTTTCGAAAATTCGCCGCCATATTTTCTGCGCCTTTATTCCCGGAGACAATTTTGATTTCGTTTTCGGCAGGAGAATCACATAAGGTGACGACCGTGATCATCTCTCCGACTTTGGGACGAAAAGCTTCCCCGGTGTTGCTATCGATCCAAGACGTGGTATTGCTATAAGGATCAACATAACTAAGGCGGACAATCGGATTTCCTTCTGTGGTGGTCGAATCCGTAAAAGCCAGGCCCCAGTTTTCCGCGAAATATTCGCCATCTTTCGCTTGATAGGTAAAGGTATTGGTGGTTTCGGTAATGGCTTGATTCGTGGTGACGCTCGTTAATGTGGCATTATAGTCGCCAACGATAAAAGCTGCCGATAAAGTATTCCAGCCTTTGGAAAAGACAAACACCAAAATGGCAATTAAGGCAAGCAAAGAAAAACTCGAAAAAAGATAAGTCGAACCGGCAGCCAAAAAGTCTTTCATTCGCCGCTTTCGTTCGATCTTTTTGCTTTCTTTGGCATCGAACAAGGAAAGGTTTTCGTTCATTGCTTTTTCTCCTTTTCTGCCTTATGTTTTTGCCAGCTTTTGCGGAATGAAGAAATCACAGCCAACGTTCCTTTTTTCATCACTTTTCCGATCCGCGCTATAAAGAAAGGCGGAGGATTCACTTCAGAAAGGTGATTTTTGACATCGTTTAAAATGACGTTGGTCATTAAAATCAACAACATTAATACCATTCCGGCAGAGAAACGAATGTCATAGTTCATGGAACCGGGAACGGCCTCCCCGATGGCAAGTAACATTTCGGAAGTTAAGGTCACCGTAGGAGCAAAAGGATTCCAAGTGATTCCTTGGATCGGCGAACCACACACCATAGAGATGGCAGTTGCTTCGCCTAAAGCACGGCCAACACCTAAAATAATGCCGGCAAAAATGCCGGATTTTGCAGCACGAAGACAAATTTTAAAATTCGTTTGCGTGCGACTGGCGCCCAAAGCCAAAGAGCCTTCCATTTGTTCTTTATGCACGCCATCTAAAGCCGTCACAGAAACGGAGATCACAGTCGGGATCACCATTAAAGTCAAAACAATAGCCCCAGAAAGCAAAGAAACGCCGCTGGCGGATTTTGCTCCCCAAGCTCTCGCCCAAGCACGTATCAAAGGAACGATGACACCCATCCCAAAAACACCGAAGATAACCGATGGGATCGCGGAAAGCAAATCAACGCCACTTTTTAAAATCAACGCCAAAGGCTTAGGCGCAATTTTTGAGATGAACAATGCCGTTAAGACGCTAGTAGGAACGGCTAAGATAATCGTATAAAGATTGAGAATCAAAGAATTTACGATTAGGTGGCCGATGCCATAAAGATAATGATGCGTTTCAAAATCGAATCTGTTGTTGTAACGAATCCCACTCCAAAAATAAGAAAAACTGGCTGTCCCTTCCGCTAAACTTCCGTCCGCTAAGGTTTCGCGATAAGAATGAAAGAATGGCTTTAATCCGCGCACGATGATAAAACCTAAAACAACCACGATAACCGAGGCGCAAAGGACGGTTAAAAAAGAAAAACCCAGCGGGAAAATCGATCGATCCGTTTCTTTTGATCCGCGTGATGAGAAGCGTTTTGCTCCATGGTTTTGACTATGTTCTCCGATATGGTCTTCATGACGGGGAAAGCAGGCCCCGTTAAGGCCTGCCCTGCTTTCCTTTCCAAAAAAGAAGATTATTTGATGTCAGCCCAAGTTGTGATGGTGCCATCCTTGCTATAGATATTTTTTGCTTGATCGGCAGTGATATTCGCCAAATCATTTTTCTGGTTCACTCCGACAACAATGCCATCGGTGCAAACTTTTCCAAAGGTTCCTTCGGCTAACGGTTCACTCGAAGAGAATTCGCGACTGGCATAGGCGACATCGAAATCACGGTTGGCGCCTTGCGTTCCTTTATAGGCATCGCCAGAGCCTTTGTGGTTATGTTCGGCGACAAAGTTACCCGCTCTCTTGCTAAAATCAGCACTCAACGCTTTGGCCACTTTTTCGCAAGAGGTTGATCCGCCGAATCGAATGGTGATTTTCGAATGATCGTCTTCAATTCCGGGATAATTTCCTTTGATATCATCCCACTTTTTCACGTCGCTAGGAACTTTCACAATACCATCGGCACCGACGATATCAGCAATGCCTTCAGAAGTGGTCATAAAGGCAATGAAGGCCGAAATGATGGTCCATTTAGTGGCATCTTCATCTTCTTGTTTTTGCGTGCAGTAATTGAAATTACGGCTCAGCTTGTAACTGCCATCCAAAATGGCATCTTCTGTGGCCTTAACTCCTTCAAAGTTCAAGACTTTGACCCCTTGTTTTTCGGCATCCGGTACAGAAGAAAAGGAGAAATAGCCAATGCCATATTCGTCCGCGGCAATTTTGCCAATCATATCGCCGTTTGAGGAAACGGTTTGGACTTTGGCTTTGAAGAGGCTGTCATCATTTTTGGCTTTTTCAATGCCGATTTTGGTCATAAAGCCATCGCGGGTTCCTGAGGTGGTATCACGAGTGTAAGCCTGAATGGCTTGCGCGTGATCAAAGGAGGCTTGTTCCGTGCAACCGACGAGGGCGCCCATGAGGAGCAAGTTCGGAAGAAGTTTCCGAAGGTTTTTCGTTTTCATGTTTTCTTTTTTCCTTTTTACGTTTTCCATTCAACCATGTCGAAATTTTGTTAACGACCAAAGGAATGAGAAAACTTTGTCAAAGATTTGTAAAAAATGTTTTTTCAGGATAAACCGGCACTTTTTTCCGTTCCTCAAAGAAAAAATGATGGATCACCTTGCTACAAAACCATCCATTAGATGTCAATGGAGGCAAACAAAAAAGAGTTCGATCGCGAAGCCTGTTTCTGTGATGAATTCTGCAAAGAATCCAACGGGAATTCCGACGGGCTTCTTAGTGAGCTCTTCCCCAAAGGCCATAATTTAAGCAGATATACCCGGTCTATATTGATGAAAAAGTGAGCTTGATTAACAATAGACCTAGGAAATGTAACGACTGGACATCTCCATCGAAATTAATGTCTGAAGTTATCTCTAGGTGTTGCACTTAACATTACAATTTACCATACGGGAAATATATGAAAGGATTAATTAAAAATGAGTGGATTAACTGAAGAAGCCTTTGAAGATTGGATGTGGCGTCTTCGCTATGTCGAAGTTGTTATAGGATACAAAGGGCAACGTTACCACATTGAAGGCGGTACAAAAAAATATACTATCGGTGTATTCAAAAAGAAGGAATATGAAATTGACCATTGGATAGAAGTTGTTGGCGATACCGATGACGATGCTTATAACAAACTAATGAATGAACCATTGTTCGACGGTGAAGCGTTAAAAGACATCATTGACAAAATCGAGTGGCTTGAAGGGTAACTGGATACGTATAAAACGGGTAAAACGTCGATTACCCGTTTTTTGTTCTTTGGCGAATTTACCTGCTCTTCTTTCGTAAGAATTTTAGATACAATGGATTCACAAGGAGGAAACACTATGCCTTATTCCGTGAGATTCACTCCAGAGGAAGAGCGTCTCGTCAAAAGCTACTGCGCCGTCCATGGCTGCTCGATTTCCGACGCGCTTCGGCGTGCCATCCTTGAGGACATCGAGGACGAATTCGACATTGCCGAGGCCGAGGAAGCGATAAAGAAATTCGAGGCCGACCCTGTGACAATCCCTTGGGAACGGGTGAAGAAAGACCTCGACCTATGAGTTAGAGCGTCAGCATGTCGCCCGAGGCCGAGAAGCAGTTCTCGAAGTTTGATCGGTACATGAAGCGGATCATCGCCTCCTGGATCGACAAGCACCTCAAGAACTGCGAAGACCCAAGGCCACAGGCAAGCCATTGAACGCTAATCTGGCTGGCCTTTAGAGATACCGCATCGGCGACTATAGAATGATCGCCGAGATCAGAGACAACGAGATCGTCATTCTCATCGTCAAGATTGGACACCGCAGGGAGGTATGACCCCCTGCTTTTCTTTTTGCTTGATCAGAACAAACTCAGTTGCTCATAGCCGGAGGTCGACGATGGCCGCGGAAAGGTAGAAACCCGACACGCTCAATCATCGCTTTAAGCCAAAGCGGCAGCACTCGACATAAGCGAGACGAAATCAAAGGGAATGCCTTCTTGGATTGGCCGTTTCAAAAGAAATCAAAATAAGATGTCTCGTTTTTCTTCGTCCGGCCCAATATGGAATATTTTGCCTGCGCCGTTTGGCAAAATCGCAACATAATCGAAGTCCGATTCTCTTTGAAAGAAGCAATGTCGTTTTTGAAAATCATATTGGTTTTTGCTTGCCCCTAAAGGCATGCTTGTTTGATCTACTCCCCCATAACCTTGTCTAGAGATATAACGCACGTCATGCGTTGTGACATCTTGAAAAAAGTGAGAATCCCCGCATAGATAAAGCAGCGTTTTACATGATGAAGTAGACGAGAAATCGTACGTTTGTTCTTCCACTTCAACGATTCTTTTTTGGCTAAATCCTTCTACCACTAAGCGCAATAAATCAATGTGGTCACGATGATCATTTTCTTCATCTTTCGATCCCACCCAGTTTCCGCTTGGATCGATGTCGCGATGGGAAAGGAAAATCACGTGATGCGTGGCGACATTTTTTAAAGACGTCGCCAGCCAATGCAGTTGACGATAACTCACAAAGAAATCTTTTCGGTTACCCTCGGTGGTATTCAGAAAAAACAAGGTGATGTCTTTATCTTGGTCTTCATATTTGCCATATCCACCGCCGCATTCCCCATCAAAAACAATGGTGCCTTTTCCGCGTGACTTCGTTAGAAAATCATCGTTGAAGAAATGATTGAGCGCGTGATTTGAAAACGCGTTTTGTCCATAGTCATGGTTGCCTTTGAGCCAAACAAATGGTTCCAAGAATTGTTGCATGCCTTCTTTTGTTTTGTTTAAAACAAATGTCTCTTGGACGAGGTTTTGTCCGCAATCTAAGCCAAGGTCTCCTCCATTGACCAGCAAATGAGCGGGAAGAGTCTTTGCAGCATCAAACAAAAAATCATATTGTTGATAGTTTTTGTTCCCACCAGTATGAACGTCAGTAATAAAAAAGAAAGTAAAGGCCTCTTTTTTTGGGTCGAAGGCCTCATAACGCCTTTTGGCATCTTGAATATGCTTTGCGATTTTTGGTGGTAGCATCTTAGTTCTTTTGTCCTTGCAATTGCCGGCGGAATTGCGTCGGAGTCATCCCAAAATAATCATGGAACACCACGGTAAACTGGCAAGAGCCTGAATACCCGTTTTCTATGGCGACATCAAAAATGGACATATCCGTCGTCAACAATAAATTACGTGCGTGATCCATTTTCTCCCGTAACAAGAACTCCGAAGGCAACAATCCATAATGTTTTTTGAACAAGCGATTCAGCGAGGCTCTAGAATAATTCATTTTGTCACATAAATCTTGCACTTTAAGCCCGTATAGAGGATGCTCGCGTTGAATTTCTTGTAAGCTTCGCTCGAATTTGGAGGTTGGCTTTTGGCCTTCTGGATTTGCTTGGATCTCGAGCAGTTCTGAAAGGATATGGAACAACAAGCTTTCAAAAGAAGTCTGAGTTTTAGCTCGCTTCTCTTCACTCACAAAATCCGCATTTCGAGCCGCCGATTCAAAGTGAAGAAGCAATTCTTCTTTCCCGTGTATAACCCGGGAAAAAGAAGGTAACCACGACAATAAATCCGATTTCGTCTTTCCACAAATTTCTTCAAAATGCTTTGCTCTCACGAGGAAGTTGATATATCGAAGCTTCCCATTCCCTAGTTTTTTGATTGCATGGCAATCCGAAGGCAAACCGATTAAAACATCCCCTTTTGCCGCAATGATTTTTTGAGAGTTGATGAAGTTAGCAACCTCGCCGTCGACCATCATCGTGAATTCATAAAAGTCAACATGAGAATGCTCCACTGGATAATCAAAAGTATTGATATGAAACAAGAAGTTAATCGAGTTTAAATCTCCGCCCAGCTTTAAAAGAGGATTGCTCGCATCAAAATAAATCTGCTCCGCCTCGTTCGTACTTCTCATCGTTCTCATCATTAACCCTTTACCCCGCCTTCATCGATGTTGCTCATAATTTTCTTACGGAAAGCCATAAAGAGAATAAAAATCGGGATGAAAACCGCAATGCCGCTGGCGATTTGAATCGTCGGCAATTTCCCACCATTTTGAATCGGGTAATTGGCTAAAGCGAATAAGCCAAGTGCCAAAGTCGGTTGATCTGGGAAGAATAGATAAGGAACCTGATAATCATTCCAATAGGAAATAAATAATAGCAAGAATATGGTCCAAAATAACGGAGCAATAATCGGAAGATAAATCGAAGTGTAAACGTGGAAGTGCCCTGCTCCATCAATGGAGGCGCTTTCCGCATAGTCGCGCGGCACTCGAGAGAAAGCAGCACGAAAAATGAAATAATAGACATTATTAAAAGCGCATTTCATCACAAAAGCACCGAGAATGTTGTCGTACAAATGTAAGAAATGCATGACTTGTAGTAAAGAAGCTGTATTACCGACGACGGGCATAATCAAGGTGACTAAGACAATCGAGTCAATGATTTTGGAAAGTGGTGAAGGGTATCTTGCGCTGATATAAGCCATCGTCACCGTAGTGAAAGTTTGCACGAAGGCGCACCCACCCGCATAAACAAGCGAATAAAGAAACATCACATCAACACCGACGTAATGGGGATTTGGATCAAAAATATTTTGCACTTCAATCACCATTTGATACCAAATTTCGGTGAAATTGGAAAAGGTCCACTGCCCGGGCGCAGGAAACGCAAGCGCGTCCAAATCAAAAGCATCACTCGTTTTAAACGCAGACATCAAAGCCCAAAGTAACAAAAAGACCAAACCAAAAGAGAACAACGTAAGCAACGCCAATAAAATACCGGAAAACCAACTGAAATCTTTTTTATTGCTATGAACGAGCATCATCGTTTACTCCTCCTTCGGCCCCAGTTTATGAAGTAACCATTTGGCGCCAAAAGTCAAAGGCGTGGCAACGACGGTCGACAATAATCCGAAAGCGCTAGCGATCGGATAATTCATCATGTTTTCGCTTCCTTTCCCTTTGGTAAGCAAAGTCCATTGATAATAGCCAATCGTAAAGATTTCTCCTGGTGCACTATTGCCATAGAAAGAGAACAAATATGCTTGGTTGGTGACCACTGCGGCGATACAAATTACAGCAAGAGAAACAATCGTTCCCCAACAACTTGGCAAAGCCACATGCAAAAAGATACAAAATTCGCTTGCTCCATCGATTTTGGCAGCCTCCACACTAGGCTTTGAAATCGCCGACATCGCATTCACATATAAGAGGATTTGTCCCGAAAACGAAATGAAAACGTAGAAAATCATCAAGGCCACCAATCCACGGCTTGGATCATTAAAAACGCCAAGAATTAAAATCTCGTTGAACCATTTCTCCGCTAAAGCGGGGACAACGGCTTCTACAAAATCTTTGAAGAAAATCACAAAGACCATGCTGCAGATAACGCTTGGCATGAATAACAATGTCTTAAAGAGTTCAGCAAAGGGACGTTTGAGGTAAATGTAGTAGGCAAACATCACACCAAGAGGAATGATAATGAACAAATCCAAAGCCAAGAAAATCGCACTGTTAGCCAGGGAAATTAACATCGTCTTTTCTTGCGCAAAGAGCGAAAAAATGGTTTTGAAATTTTGCCAGCCAACCCACTCTTCTACCAACCCGCCTTCTTGCGTGATATAGAGGGAACGGAAAGCCAAAAGAACGGAATTAAAATTAACGATAATATAAAAGACTAAAAATTGAAGCAAAGGGAGAAACGCCATCGCAAAATAAAACGGAACACCTTTGGTGGATAGCTTTCTCCATTTCGCAGTCAAAGACTTCTTATTGAAAGTTAAAGTGTCGTGCTCCATAATGCTTCTCAAGATTTTTGGACGCTGTTCCAGCTTGATTTAAAGTATTGATTGATTCTTAAGAAATGTTGTTCTGGCGTGACGCTGGTGTTCTTTGCGAAATAGAACATCGGATTGTTGTCGGCATCAACTGAGCCAACGCCAAATGGCCAGTGACGGTAGCCTAGCAACGTCGCATTCTTAGCGGTAACGTTATTGGCTGGGCGGAAGTCAAAGACGTAAGAATGGTCGGAGAAGAAGGTCTCGTAGACGGATTTGCCATAAGTCGACATGTGAGAAAGCGTTTCTTCCGTCAAATCGTATTTCTTTAAATTCCGTACCATATCGGTATAGCGAGTAAAAGTGTTCAGCGATTCCTGATTGTGAAGGAAAGACACAAAAGCTTTCGCGGCTGGCAAAACGGCAGGATCGCAATTCTTGTTGATGAAAATCATAGAATCACGTTCCGAAACAAGAATGTTTTTGCCCCCAATTTGTTCCTTGGTTGGGAAGGGCATCGGCAAGAGCGCGAATTTCTTGCTTAGCCGATCGTTTTCGTCTTTGTAGTTATCGTTTGCTTCTGCGTTCCACCAAGTGCCTTCAATATTCATGGCGATGTCGTTTTTGATCAGGCCTTTCTCTTTTCCGCAAATGAAATATTTCTGAGCCGTAAGATGATCAAAGGAACTAGAAAAGGATTTGGAATAATAATTCTTCGTATCCCCAACGATTAATTTCGCCAATTTTAAAGCGTCTAACAATCCTTTATGCTGATGCAATTGATAGGCATTATTGGGAGTGATATCTAAAGAAGAAAGCAAATGATGCCCACCGGTGCTGTCGTTAACAAAACCACCGTCCGCGCTTAATTCATAAAGATCTTTGCCTTCGCCTTGCCATGACATCATGAGTTTGGATTGATCCACGCC
>CADAUN010000025.1:0-12042 GCA_902791085.1 uncultured Erysipelotrichaceae bacterium
TGTCTTACATACGGTGATTCAAGAGATTCGCCGTTACGAGAAAGGGAAAAACGATTTCTCTTCTCTTTATCGTGACGTCATGGATTTGCACCTTCCTTCTTTGCAAGTGCTTTCCTTTGCTAGTGATTTGGAGTATTTCAAGCACTGCCGTTTTCTTCTGTCGGTTCTTGCTACCATTTTCCAAAAGCCTCATCTGGCCACCAAATTTCAAGATACCATTCTTCGTTCGGATCAGGCGTCTTCATTGTCTAATGAAGCTTTCCTAGCGACTGTCAAAGACCCTAGCCTATGGAGCATAAACCAAGAAAACGAAATGCTTCCTAGAGAGGTTCATTTCACTGAAAATGTCGATGATTTGGCCACTTATGAGAATGTTTTGGCCGTAGAAACCTTAGATTTTTTGGAAAAACAAATAACGCAATATTTCGAATTCTATCAGAACATCGTTCCTTCCTTAAATGACCAATCTCTTTCCCAAGAAGGGTCGGACAGCGAAATGATGTATCAGAAACTTCGCGCTCTGGAAATCCGCATTCAACGGCTCAAAAAAACGGGATTTTATCAACAAATCAAAGCTTCCAAGAAACAAATTCATGAATTGGTCCCGACGAACATTTTGAAGACGGACAGACTTTATCATATCGTCTTTGTCGAATATCAAAAGAAGTGGAAACGGAGCGACGACATAAAGACGAAGGAGTCTTTGGCCCGTTATTTCTATTTCTTAATTTTACAAGAATTGAAGCGAGACCATTTCTTTTGGAACGGAGAAACGTTAGAAAGTCCGCATCATCTTTTAAGTCTTTCTTTAGAGCAAGATAGGTTGGTTTTTGTTTGGAAAGAAAAGACCACGGGAATCGTTGCCAAACATGTTCTTCAAGCGACAGATGGCTACGCCTACCATAAGCCTAAGGATCTAACGTCCTCTTTAGACATTCAATCTTATGATTCGATGAGTCTTTGGACCATCTATTCGGGACTCGATGGAAAACCATTATTCTCGACGCAAAATTCCTTGCCGGAAATGATTCGGCAATATCTCAATCGCATGCAATTAATGAAACCGGCAAGCCCTGTGCTATATCGCCATTATTGCCCGAATTGTCGTAGCCACAATCTGCAAGAGAAAGACGATCAAACGATAGAATGTTGTTCCTGTCATTCGTGTTATGCATGGGTTCATTTGGAAGAGAAGACGTATCTCTGGTTCTTAAGACTAGGAAGGGAGGCTTAACACATGGAAAACGAGAAACGGGAAGCCGCGATCAAAATTACTCACCTGAAAAAAGCCTATGGAGAAAAAGAAGTCTTAAAGGACTTGAATCTTGAAGTCTATCCCGGAGAGCTTTTTGGCTTTATTGGCAAGAACGGCGTTGGAAAATCGACCACGATTGACTGCATGATTGGTGCGAAGAAGTACGACGACGGACAGATTTTGTTAAATGGCTTCGATATTGCCAAAGACGATATTGAGGCCAAAACGCAATTTGGTTATGTCGCCAGCGAACCAAATTGCTATGAAGTCATGACAGGATATGAATATTTGGATTTCATCGCCAGCGTTTATCACTTAAGTGAAAAGAATTATCAAGAAAACACAAAATACCTTGCAAAACGCCTTTCTTTATCGGAAGAAGACCTGAAACAACCTACATCGGTTTATTCGCACGGGATGAAGCAAAAACTCTGTCTCATTGCTTCGTTATTGCACCGGCCCTCCATTTGGATTTTAGACGAACCAACGGTTGGTTTAGACGTCATGGCAGTAGAAGAACTCAATCGCATGATGCGTGATTATGCCAACCATGGCCAAACCGTTTTCATCACCTCTCATAACATCGATCTCGTCTCTTCGTTATGTGACCGTGTGGCCATCATCAACAACGGGGTTGTTTCTTCGCTTCTCGATTTGAATCAAATTCCGAATTACCGGCTACAACTTCGTCATATCTTTTTAGAGACTTATCAGGAGAAAGATTAGCCATGCTTACGTTAGTTAGCAAAGATTTCCGACTTCTCTATGGCTCTTTCTTTGGCTCCAAAAAGAAGATCGCTTCTTTGGTCTTCTCCCTTTTGGCCTTAGCCTTTTTTGTGGTGGTAGAGACATTCTTTTATCTTGCCATTCTGAATCGGATCAAAAACTACAAAGATGCGCCTGTTAGTTTCACCATCCTTTATCTTTTCATTCTTTCACTGATCATGATTCTTTCTGATTTGGTGCGGGCAAGAAAGCTCTTCTTTGATAAGAAGGATAGTTTTCTTCTTTCTTCTTATCCTTTAAAAAGTGACACCATTATTCTAAGCAAGGTCTTGCTTCTTTTGCTCACGCAGACATTGACGTCTTTTCTTTTCACTTATCCCATCTTTGTGAGTTATGGCATCGTGTTCTCGCGGACGGCCCTTTATTACTTCTTGGCCCTTTTTTATCCCATTATGATGTTCTTTTTTGAAGCGGGCATTGCTTTCCTTTTGGTTTATCCTTATTCCCTTTTACACGATTTTTTGGAATGGCATAAAGGAATCCAATTTCTGATTTATCTTCTTTTCATGGCGGGATTTAGCCTTCTCTATGGACGAGTCCTAAATCTTTTTGTCGCCTTGGTCTCGCAAGGGGAGCTCGGGAGTCTTTTTACGAAGGCAAGCCTGGATAGCCTTTCTCACGTCCGTCGTTATTTCTTTGTTTGTAATAATGTCGCGGATTTCCTGTTCTTTTATCGATTTTTGTCTTTGCTTCCTTATTTTCTTTTGAGTCTGCTTGCCTTCTTTGGCGGCCTTGCGGTGGTGATTCCTTGTTACCAGAAAGAACGCCTAAGGCAACAGAAGAAACAAGAAGAAAAAAGAGGCAAGCCTCATCTTTTTCGTGTTTTGACCCCAACAAAAGCTTTGTTTGAGAAAGAATTTATCTTCCTTTTCCGTAATCAAGACAATTTCCTTTCTTTTACGGGTCTTCTTTTGGTTCAACCTTATCTTGCTTTTGTGGTCATTTCGGCCATGAATGCGATTTTTACCCATGGGATACTTGGGTATTATCTGTTGGTGATTCCTGATCTTGTGTCTGCCATCGATCTCCTTTTCTTGCTCTTTTTTGCCTTGATGATTGCTAGCGGAGGCAATGACTTTCTTTCGCGAGAAAAGAATTCCTTAAAAATCATGAAGACGATTCCGATTCCTGCTTCAAAACAACTTTGGATTAAATTATCGATCCCCTATCTTGTGAGCTGCCTTTCTTCTTTGATCACAGTTATGGTTCTTGCGATCACAAAGACCATGTCTTGGCCTCTTGCTTTAGCCGGGTTAATGCTTTCTTTCCTGGCGACGCTTTCCTTTGACCTCCTCTCCATGATCGAAGAATTAAAGAAAAAAGCGCGATTCGGAACCAGAAACCTCTTTTCCAATCTCTATGGCTATCTCTTTCCTATCGTTACCGCAGGTCTTCTTATTCTCGGTTCATCTCTTCGTTGGAACCAGATAGGAACCATCTTCTTGTGGCTAACACTGGCATTGTTTTTCACCTTGGCTCTTCTTTTCTATTTCCGGAAGAATCAGCGGATCTTATTTACCGAAATGGAGGTTCCTAGCGAATGAAAAAGCAAAATTTAGTGGTCCTCCTTTTAATTCCTTTTTTGGTTAGTTTTCTTGGCTTAATCACGGTTTATACCGCGTATCAAACCGTCGCTAAAGACATCACTTCGATTCAATGGGATTACCGGGACACTGAGGCGTATCAAATGAGTGGCAACCCGTATCTCTTAGAAGCCAAAGCAGAATATGATTCTTCCTACCGCCTTGCTTATGGAAACCAATTGGTTTGGAGCGTAGAAAACAAGGATCATGAGGATCTTGAAACGCATGCCACCATTGAAAAGAAGGGCGATGATTATTATCTAAAGACGCAAAGTGTTGGCGATGTTCTTTTGACTTGCAGCAACGAAAAGGGCAATGTTTCCCGTTCTTTTGAAGCGGTGATTTATCAAGACGCCGCGATTCTTCTTTCTCCCGAGATTCCTGCCTCGCAAAACAATATCGATCGAACTATCTATTATGGTGAATACGATTTGCATAACGGCGTTAAAACAAAAGCAGAATTCATTCTTCACCCCACCGTGTTACCGGAGGATGTTTCTTCTTCCCTTCGTTTGCGAGAAAAAAGTCCTAACGTCGATTATGATTTTTCTTCCCATAAAGTTTCGATATATTCACCAGGAAAGGCTTCTTTGGCCTTTGAAGTGGGTAGTGGCGTGACGACAAAATATACCTTCTTTGTCGTTCCTGATGGCGTGAATGTCTATACTTACGACGAACTATTAGATTGCACGAATCGTTCTCAAAAGGGAGAAATTGTCTGCCTTCGTAAGAATTTCCTTTCTTTGAAGAACACCTATGAAACAAAACCAGATGGCAGTTTGGTTTTAGAAGCGGGAAAGCCAAAGAAGCGAAGAAAGAATGCCGAACTCTTTGGGCATTATGATTTTTCCTCCGGTTCTTTCTCTTTTTCGGAAGATAGTTATTGTTTCGAGACGACAGGAAATCGGGAATTCATTGATCAATGGAACGATATGGCAGCAAAGGATTCTCGCTTTATGCCGCTTTCTGATCAATTAAGGGCGGCATTACACATTCAGAAAGATTTTTATGGGAACGGATATCAGCTAGACTTCCATGATCTTACATATCCGAGCTCTTTGACGCAGGTGATTGGCCCTGATGGAAATACCCATCAAATCCCAACTCTGTCTTCGAAAGATTTGTTCCGCGGCCCCCTTTATACCTATTCTTTAGGAGACAGTGGAAATCTCCCCATTATCGCCATTTATGGCCAGGATAATTCAGGACTCTATGTGGAAGGAAAGGACATCACCATTAACGATGTCGATGTTCGGAACTGCGATTATGGAGATTCGCTTTCTTTCTTGTCTACGACCGGAAGCGTGATGGATGTTTTAGGTGAAAACGTTACGTTAAAGAATTCCCGTCTGGCGAATGGAAAGAATGTCCTTCGTGTCTTTTCTTCGATGGGTGTGACAGTGGATAATTGTCTTCTTTCGGATGGTATGAACTTCCTTTTAGATGTCGGAAGTAATCGCCAAATCAAAGTGAACGGAACTAGACAAGCAGAATTTGTCAAAGAAGATGGCAGCAAAGTTCGTATGAGTATCGATGATTTTCTTTCCATAGACAGTCAAGATGAAACGTTAGGAAACGGCATTTTAAATCGTTATTTGCAAGGAGAATATTCCGATCCTACGAAGATGGCAAAAGCCCTAGAGGGGATTCAAAACGGTTTGAACGACAAATCTCTCCTTTCCTCTTTGACGGATGGTGATGTCACCGTGAAAGATACGTATTTCTATCGTTCTGGCATTGCATCAATTGGAATGGAAAGCCAGTTCACGGGGCCGTTCTTCTATAACTGTTCTCCTTCTTATTTTCTAAATATTTTGCATCTTTTAAACAACGTCTCTTCCTCAACTCCTTTGATTCCTTTAATCCCAAAAAATATCTCCGGCATGAGTTATCCGGTAAAAGTATCATTAGAAGGAAAGACCTCCTTCTATGACTACAAGGATATTGATAGTATGGATATTTCGGGATTAATCAAAGAAAACATCTCCACCTTAGTGAATGCCATAGGGAAAGATGCTTCCCAGTATCATCTCAATATTGACAGCGTATTTCCGATCCGTTCTTTGTTAAAAAATGCCGCCAGCAAGACTTCTCAAATCTATCGGGCACAAGGGCAAGAAGACGAAATGACTAAAAATTATGTCAATATCCCAATTGCCTATTATGGGGGAGGAATCAACCTAAGTCAGGTCGATACGTCCTTGATGGAAGAAAAAGATCATTACAAGGAGCCACTTCAGGTGGATTTGGTAAAAAGCTTTCTCGAAGGAGAAACGCAAGACTCGTCTTCTAAAATCTTCCAAATGCTTTATCGTGCGGTCACTGTTTTTACTGGCTTTGAACCCTTCCGTTTTGTCTTAAGCGATCATTCCGGCTTCCATTTTGGAGAAGCGCCGAAAATTTCATCTTTAAAAGAAAATAGCAAAGGAGCAATGGACTTATGAAACACAGATGGCAAAAGAAAATTTTGTTGGGCATCATCTCACTTGGTGGGGTGATGACTTTATCGAGCTGCAATTTCCTGCCAGAAGAGGAAGGGCTAATCATTCAAAATATCTCCACGAGAACCTTAGAAGATGGCGATATTGAAATGACCATTTCCTATACGGATGAAGCACATCCGCATACGATTGTCATTATTCCTAAAGGTGATCAAGGAGAAAACGGAAATGGCATCCAAGCGATTTCCTACACGCAAGACGAGAAGGGCAATACGACAATCCAAATTACGTATACTTCTCCGGATCGCGCCCCCGTTACCTTTACCTTGCCTGGCGCGAAATCTATCCTTGGTGTCTCCTCTCATTTTGACGAGGAAGGGAATACGGTTTTGGTAGTGGCTTATAGTGATGGTTCCTTTAGCGATCCTATTGTCATCCAAAAAGGGGCACAGGGCGATAAAGGAACGGATGGAAAAAGCGTCGAACGGATTACCTCGCGTGTTGATGCAAATACAGGAAGCACTTATGTCTCTTTCTATCGAGAAGGAGAGCAAAATCCTATTGCTACCGTGGAAATTCCTTCTGGGAAGAATGGGGTTGGGATTGCGAATATTCTTACGGCAACGGATTCTTCTGGGAACACCGTTGTCACCATTTCTTATACCGATGGAAGAGAGAATACCGTTTTTACCCTTAATCGGGCAAACCAATGGATTTCAGGAACTGGTGTTCCGAATGTCAACTTAGGCTATGATGGCGATTTCTATTTTGATACCGAAAATAAGGCCATTTATCTAAAACGAAATGGTTCCTGGGGGTCACCCATCATTAATTTCTCCGATCTTACGGAAGAAGAGTTCACCATTACTTTGGATTTAAATGATTCGAAAGAAGCCCCTGCTAGTCTTGCCAATCCCGATGTCATATATCGAATTAAGCGCGGGCAGAATTTCCTTTCCTCTGGTTATCACACCCTTCCTCAACCAACAAGAAGCGGTTATCGCTTTGACGGATGGTACACCGATTCCGTTGTGACACCGGTCAGCGGTAAATTCACCAATTTGACTGCTGTATTCTCCGACATCACGTTATACGCCATCTGGGACAATCTCTGAGCTTAATTCCCTCTTTCTATGACCAAATAGGGCTGGTGACGACACACAGCCCTCTTCTTTCTATAAAGACGAAAACTTTTTTAGGAATGAGTTTTCTCATAATGCGTCGTTAGATACGCATTGTCGGTTTTGACTTGTTCCCGGAATTGCGAGGGGGTTACCCCGACGATTTTCTTAAATTCTTTGGAAAAATATTGCACTGAATCGAAAGAGAGAAGATCGCTGATATCTTTGAAAGATTTGTCACCTTTGGAAATATATTCACACGCTTTTTGAATGCGCAAATTATTGAGATAGTGAATGACGGTATCACCTGTTTCTTTACGGAATAAGTTACATAAACGCGACACGCTATAGCCCGATTGGGTAGCCAGCTCTTGCAAGGTTATGCGTCGTGATACGTTCGCTTCCAAATAAGAGATGATTTTAGCCATGCGAGGAGAAGTGGTAGGCAAAGGATTCTTTTTCTCCTCCAATGCTTTTTGCTCCGTTTTGAACCGGAATAGATACAACAACAATAGTTCTAACGAATCTTTGACAACCTGAGGGTCAGAAGACTCTGAAACGCCGGTAGAAGGCGGGCAAGCATTTTTTCCACCTACTAGATTGGCACCCAGATGGTAAATGGTGCTGATGAGGTAACGATCGACATCGCTGGCAACGAAAACGCGGTCGGTGATTTCACGAATCGGTGAATTCTTGGACAAGCCGAACGTAAAAATCAAAACATGGCACGAAACTCCATTCGCACGGATTTTGTGAAAGTCCCACGGGCGATGCAAAATCATCTGACCGGGCTGCAAAATCGCGGAATAAGCGTTCGTGCTGACAATGGTGCTTCCCGTCTGAACATATACCAATTCTACCGGCTCATGGGATTCGCCTTCGAAATGAAAGGTCGGGGAGTACCAATAGCTATGAATCGCATAGATGTTTTTGACCGACAATGTTTTTGGTAATTTTGTTGGCTCCATATAGACTTTGCGTTCCATAAAGTTCTCCTTTTCGTTTTTAGAAACAAGAATTTAAGACAAAACATAAATTATTTTTTTAACGGATTTGTAAACCGATTAAACTTGGTAAGACCGACGCATTTTTTCTTTTTAATGGGAGATAAATTTCAGCCATGTTTTTTATGAAAAATGCCAACAGGTGCTGGTTTTCAATCGGTAAATCGTTTTTATTCAAAAAAGAAATTGCTTTTTGTTGGACCAAATTTTTGGTAAGAATTACGATTTTAGGCATAATAATTTTGTACAAAAACATAGTAATATCATTCTACCAACAAAAATAGAAGGAATGGCAAATTTTAATTAGTTAAACCCTCCGTGTTGAGGGCACACGCCAAAAACATTGGCGTGATCGATAGATATCTATCGTCCATTTTTCGTTTTCGTTCACTTGCTGAACAAATCGAGGTATTCCATGAATCAAACCGAAAGGGTGAACATTCCGTTGCGTCAAAAAAGTAAGCGCTCTCATATGAAGCAACTACGCATTCGTCAAAGCCTTTTCGCTTGGAGCTTGATTATAATCCCGTTGCTTTATTTCATTGTCACTTGGATTTTCATCAATGGCCAAACTTTGTTATTGGCATTCAAGGACGATCATTATCGTTGGTCGCTCACTAACTTCGCCGAAGTTTGGACTCGTTTTACTGACCCTTATGAGGCGGACATGACACCGGTGGTCCTTAATACGTTGGAATATTGGGCAGTTCAAGAATTCCTTGGCTTGCCGGTTTCATTCTTAATTAGTTATTTCATCTATAAAAAGATTAAGGGTTATAAAGTTTTTCGCGTGATTTTCTATCTGCCGCAGATTTTGCCGGCTATGGTCATGGTCATCGCCTTCTCGCAGTTTGTTTATCCCAATGGTGTTTTGGATGTCATCTGCAAAGCGATGAATATCTCTTTGCCACGCGAAGGATTGCTACAAAATGCCAACACGGCGAAATACACATTGATGGTTTACACCTTTTTCACCGCTTCTTGCGGCAACATCCTTTTCTACAGCGCTATGGCGCGGATTCCTCCTGAATTGATTGAAGCAGCCAAAATCGATGGTGTTACCCCATTTAAAGAATTTATCCACATTGTTTTGCCATTGATTATGCCAACTTTCATGATGACGTTGTTAATGGACGTTGCTGGCATTCTTTCTTTCGGCCCACCGGTTTTTTATTTTGGCAATCCGCCGGGCGCTAACACTATTTCCAACTGGTTTTTCTATACGGTTTATTCCACCGGTTCTAGTGGCATTGGCCAATTCGGCTATATGTCTGCATTAGGGGTGACGTTTACCGTCTTGATGTTGCCTATCGTTTTCTTAGTGAAGCACCTCGCTGAAAAATTCTCGACTGTGGAGTATTGAGAGAAAGGAGAAACGCATGAAATCCCTTACGTTTAACAAATCGTCACGTTTGTATCGTTCCTCCCGTAAAAGTCGCAAAACAGCCGGGGAACAAGCCGTTTATATTATCGTTTGGATTTTGATGGCTTTGTGGGCGATTTTGTTGCTTTATCCTGTCTTTTGGCTATTGTTGAATTCTTTAAAGACCACGGAGCAATATTACGATAACATTTTCTACGCGAAACCCTTTGAATTTCCGACGGAATGGACTTTTTCTAATTATCGCGATGCATTCTTAAACATTTCTTTAGGGGGCAAAACACAAGCGAATTTCTTTACCATGTTATTCAATACGCTTTGGTATTCGGCTTTACGCGTAGGCATGGGTATCTTTGTTCCTTTGGCGACCGCTTATGCGATGGCCAAATATAAATTCCCTGGCCGTTCTTTGATTTATACTATCGTTATCATCACCTTTACCTTACCGGTATTCGGTACGAACGGTGCTGCTTTTACCTTCTATTATGATTTGGGCTTGTACAACACTCCTTGGTACGTTGTCTTTACTGGCCTTGCCGGTTTTGGTGGATCGTTCTTAATGATGTATGGCTATTTTAAGAGCATTTCTTGGAATTATGCCGAAGCTGTCTATATTGATGGCGGGAATGACTACACCATTTTCTTCCGCATCATGATTCCGATGGCTGCCCCCATTATGACAACCTTTGGCATCATGTCGTTCATCGGTGCTTGGAACGATTCCGGCACGATGCTCATTTATTTGCCAGATTATCCCACATTGGCATCTGGTGTTTTCGAATTGTCCAACGGCAACGACACCCTTCGTTACACCGATCCGCCTGCTTATTTTGCCTTATTGGCCATTATGGCTTTGCCTGTCGTCATCGTATTCATTATCTTTTCTGACAAAATTATGAACAATTTATCCATTGGAGGAATTAAAGGATGAAACATTTTTCGAACAAGAGCGTTCTTGCTCTTTCTCTATGTGCCTTAACGGCAGCGACGTTAGCTTCCTGCCACAAAACAGTGGAAGATTCGGAGCAAGTGCTAGAAGTCTTTTGCGCCAAACTCGGCTATGGTTCGGATTGGTGCGATCAATTGCTCAAAGCTTTTGAACAAGAAGATTGGGTCAAAGAAAAATATCCGAATCTCCAAGTGATTTTCGAAACTTCGGCCGACCGTAGCTCTATCGGTACCCGGATTCAAGCGGGCGAAGGGCGCAATACGGTTGATTTGGTGTTCTCAGACGGATTAAGCGGCATGATTGGTGTTGACAACAACGGCAACGAATGCAGCGAAAACCTAACCGATACCGTTTACAACACGCAAGTGCCTGGAGAATCGATCAAAGTCATCGACAAGATGAATCCGTATTATCGTAATGCCGTCAAATATTATCAATATGGGGAAAGCTCCTTTGATCAAAGCTTGCCTTTTAAAGCATATGACTTTTATTGGGCAACTGGCATGATGGGCATTGTTTATAATGTTAATTTACTACAAAAATTCGGGTATGATCATGAGCCCAGAACCAGCGAAGAATTTGCGGAAGCATGCGCCAAAATTACCGCGGATAGCAGCGCGGATTATGGTAAGAAATACGCGATTATGTGGGCTGGCAGTGCGGACTATGCGCAATATTTTTATAACATCTGGTGGGGCCAATACGAAGGCTATGACAACTATTTGAATTATTGGAATGGCGTCTCATATGACGGCGATGATTACACCGAAAAGAGCTCAGATATTTTTAAACAAGTAGGACGTCTTGAAGCCGTCGATACGATGATCAATGTCTTTTCTAACACCAATGGTTATCGCTATGCTTCGGGCGCGGCAACCGATTTCAAAGCGGCGCAGCGTTATTTCACACGTGGAGAAGGTGTCTTCATGTTTAACGGAGACTGGCTATATAACGAGAGTAAAGAACAATTTGATTCCTCTCCTTATACCTTCCGTATGATGAAATCCCCCATCATTAGCTCCATCATTAACAAAACTCCGACCATCAAAAGCGAAACGGAATTGCGTGACGTCATTGCTAAGATTGATGAAGGAAAGAAGACGGCAGCAGAAGCGGGACTCGACGCGGTTTCCGAAGAAGATTATCAACGGATTCTTCAAGCCCGTTCTGTCACTTATGCCTTAGGGCCAGGATGCTCTACTTTCATTCCAAACTACGCGAAAGGCAAAGGAATTGCCTGTGATTTCTTGCGTTTTATGGCTACCGACAAAGCCCAAGTCATTTATGGGCAAACCACCGGCGGCGCTTCGCTTCCCTTTACCTACGATATCAAGAAAAACAATCCTGACGTGTATCAAACCTTCTCTGATTTGGAAAAGAGCCGTTACGAAATGTTTAACGAAAGCGTCCACGGCTCCACTGTCCTTCCTTATGGCGACAATTATCCGTTGTCAAAATTCGGGGGCCTAAAAGAATGGACAACCTTTGCCTTAAACGGAACGATCATGCAGTACGTTGCAGC
>CADAUN010000025.1:12060-16428 GCA_902791085.1 uncultured Erysipelotrichaceae bacterium
GAATATTGGACGAACAACAATAGTCAAAAATGGTTTGATTGCTTGCGTTTAGCGGGCTATAACAGCTGATTTTTGAGAAAGGATGACCTATGAAAAAGACGATTTCCTTCTTCAGTAAAAACGCTTTGTTATCGCTTTTGGTATTTTCTGGCATCGGCAGTGCTGAAATCCTTCCGACCATCGCTGAAGATACCACCACGATTTGGAGCGCTTCGTTCTTAGAAAAAATCAAGCGAGACGATACCTATAATCCCGCTCTTTATGGCAGTGCTTCGTTATCATTAGATGTGACGCGGGCTGAAGGCGAAGTCGGTCAATTGATTTTGACCCCCAAAGAAAATGCCAATTACGACATTCAACTTTCGGATTTAACTTTGGATGGCCAACCTTCTGTTACCTATCCTGCAAGCCAAGTCAATGTATATACTGCGCTCTATGTCAATGTGGGCAATCTTTATAACGGCCGGACAAGAGGCATGACTACTGGCTATTACCCCGACACGATGTTACCTTGGGAGGCAGCCAAACGCTCTGGCGTCAATCGTCTTTACGCAGGAAAGAATCAAAGTGTCTATTTTGATTTTCAAATCCCGCTTCATCAAACTCCGGGTCTATATCACGGCACTTATCAAGTGACGGTTAGTGGCTTTACTTACGATATACCAGTGACGTTAAAGGTACGAGATCTCACGGTCTCTCCTGCCGTTACTTCGTTAAGTCTTTTCTTAGACGACTGGACTTATTATTTAGGCGAATACGAAGGAACCCAACGGATGCTTGATTTGTATCACCAGGCATTAATGGATTACCGTCTTTGCCCTTCGAAATTAGTGACCGACACCTCATATACCCAAGAAGATGCCGCTTATTATGCTGAGAAAGTGGCGGAGCTTTATCGCGAAGGACGCGATGAAAGCCGTTATGGGGAAGGCGCAGACCGCTTCACCAATTATTGCGTTCCGGTTTCTCCGGCGAGTGAGAGCGTCTTTGCCAATCAATTGAATTTGTATTTGGGCGAAATCGCCAAAGTCAGTTGCCGTGAAGGCGTCAACCTTTTAGACCGGGCAAGACTTTATTTTATCGATGAGCCAGAAGGCAACCGCGCTTATGACTACACCCGCACAATGAGCGCTTGGTACGAAAGCGCCAAATTGGCGGTGAGCTCTGCGATTGAACAAAGCCGCGCCTTCTATAAAACCACTTATGGCGTCAATGATTCCTTTGTCACTGCCATGGTGGATAGCGTCAAGAATCTTCATAACATCATCACCCAAAGCTACATGGAAAAGTACGAAGGGTATGTCGAAACTTGGTGCCCGTTGTTCGACGGTTACGACACGCCTTCCAATGTGGCCAAATATCAAGAAGACAATCCGGACGAGCGGTGGTGGTACGGATGTGTCATCCCAATGACTCCTTATCCGACCTATCACATCGATGATTTGGGATTTTCACCGCGAATCGTTGGATGGTTGCAAGCACTTTATGGCGTCAAAGGGAATTTATATTGGGCCGTTGATTCTTATGCCCCTTATTCCAATATTTTATCGGAAGGCGGCTATGCCTATCGTTTTCCCGAAGAATATTACGACGATGCCTCGATTTATGATATTTGTAACGGTGAGGGCTATTTGTTCCGCCCTGGCAAGAAATATGGCGTGGATGGACCGATTCCTACGGCTCGTATTACTTCCATTCGTGATGGTCTTGAAGAATATGAATTGTTAGAAAACCTAAAAACCATTTATCGTTCTACCAGCGAAAGCATTGGCATCACTTGCGATGCCGAATCCAACATCCGTGATTTGCTTTCGGCTTTGGCGAGTGGCATGCAGATCGGTGGAACGGTTGCCGATTTTGAAGCAGCACGTCAAAGCTTGCTAGATCTTTGCGAATTCACGAAGAGCGGCGCGGTTTTCTCTCAATATCAAGACGATGGCAGCGGCCATGTTTCTTACGACTTATTTGTTCCTTCTGATGTCAGCATCAAAGTAGAAGGCGCAGAAGAAAGCGGTGTCAATGCAGTGACGGGCGGATCCATTCACCATTACACGGTCGATTTATCTTCTTCTAGCGCTTCCGCAGTTGTCTTTACGGTGACTAAAGATGGCCAAACCGTATCTTTAACCCGTCGTTTGGCGGGCAAAGTAACCGTGTACGATGTCTCAGAAGCCACCAAACAAGAATTGTCTGGCGACGTGGAAACCAATTCGTCTCTCCGTCAAGAAGACGGTCGTACCTTGTTGCCACTTCATCTCAAAGAAGTGGGGGCAAGCGAAACCCGTCGTTATCAACGAGTCTACTTCAAGCCTTCCTATTTGTCGGAATGGAATGAAAAAACCACCCGTGCTTTATTTAAGTTCTATTTTGAACCAGCAAAGGAAAGCGACACCTTAAAACTTCGCCTTTGCGTGAAATACAAGAACAAGCTTTCCGTGGAAGAGGTCTATAGCGGCAATTTGACGAATGGTTATAACGAAATCACAGTCAGTCAAAGCCGTTTGAACTGGAGTAACGGGGCAATTGAACGAATTGATTTCCGTTTCGATGATGCCGCGACCGGAAGCGTAATTGCGGCACGAGATGACGTCTCTTTTGCCGGTGTTTCTCTCTACCAATAAGGAGCTGCTTATGAAAAAACATTCTTTTCCCTCGTTTGTCGCAGGTCTTGTAGCGCTTCTTATCGGCGCCTCGTTGACTTCGTGCCAACCATCTAGCTCAGAAACTTCGTCGCTTGACCAAGAGGACGACACCACCATTTCTTATGCCACCTTTGAAGACTGGGCACCAGATTTTCAATTGATCCGGGTAGAACGTTATGCGGGTTCTATCAGCGTGAACACCGATCCGCAATATTCTGCTGGTGGCAAAGGCCAATCTTGTTTGATTCGACCGGTAGGCTCTTATTCCGCCAAGTCATCCGCGCGTTTTATCTTCCCGACCTATTCTTCCGTCTATCATTTCGATTATCGGGATTTCTCGTCTGTTCAAAGTCTTTCCTTTGATTTCTTCAATGCCGAGGATAAAGACATTCAAGTCTCGTTAGGCCTCGTTCCTACCATTGCTTCCATCGATACCTATAGTGTCACCGCAAGCCAATGGCAAACGTTGCCCTCAAAACAATGGACAACCTTGTCCTACCAAGTGAACCAAACCGCTTTGGGATTCCTTTACGATGTCACCAATATCGCTGGATTTTATATCGAGTTTGAAAACCTTGGTTCTCGCGATGTCGCTTTGGCTCCGCATCTTTATTTGGATAATATTGCGATTCATAAATACTTAGTCGCTCCGCCGATTGGCGAAGGACTACGTATCGAAGGCATGAATTATCTGGATTTTGAGAATTCCATTGAAAGTGAAGCCGTTACGATGGATGGTCCTAGCGTTTGCAAACCCGAAGGAAAGATTGTGAAGGCGAGTGACGTAGGTTTGACCGCCCCTTCAGGCGATCACATTTATCAGATGACCTTTAAACCTGGCGAGCGGAACGATGGTTCACGTTGGGCTTGGTGGATCACCTCTAATGTGGTTACGCGCTCTTCTTTATTGGCAACATTGCCGTTTGAGCAAGCCAAAGATTTGGTCTTAGAAGGCGATTTCTATAACGATACGGACGAAACACAATATCTGGAATTTGACTTCCTGTATTATTCGGAAGCAATTTTCCATTCCTTGATGTTGCCTGCTAAGCAATGGCGGCATTTCACTTTTGCCATGCGTCCTGTTTTAGAAAAATATGGCGAAGATTTCTGTCAACAAGGCGTATTGCGCGTCGTTTGCTCCGAATACATCGGTGATCAAAACAAGCAATATTACGTGGACAATTTCCATTTTGCGTGGGCAGTGGAAGTGCATCCTGGCACTTTAGCGGAATAAAAGGAGGAAAGCGAAAATGAAACGAAACAAAGCATTACTGTTACCGCTTTTCCTGGCATTGCTTTTTGGCCTAGGATCTTGTCAAAATAACGGTTCCTCTTCTCTTCTTTCTAACGAACAAGATATTCACACCCTGGTGAATTTCACGGATTCTACGGTGGAACAAGAAATCGGTTCGCGTTATCAACCAGATATCACGGAAGTCAAAAATGCTGCCGGTCATACTTTTTCACTGAACCAGAATCTCTTTATCACCGCGACGGATTCGCAAGGGAACAATGTGCCGATCACCAATGGTTCATTTGTCGTTAGTGATTTTGGTGGATACACCGTTTTCTATCGCGTCTATTCTGGAAAAGAATTCGTGGAACGGAAAGTTCGTGTCACGGTTTCCGATTCTACAGCCCCATCCATTACGATTTATGGTTGGCGCAAAGAACGAGAAGTGGGGACTTTTGATCTTCCTTCTTTCTATGTTTCAGACAATTC